>NZ_JBIUXX010000049.1:0-44487 GCF_044744235.1 Pseudomonas sp. NPDC087346 | reverse complement strand
ACCCAACACGCAGACCCCCCCCCACCCCGATGATAACTCGATCCTCGGTTCCTCAGGTTCCGGCAAGTCCACGTTCCTGCGTTGCATCAACCTGTTGGAAAACCCGCATCAGGGCCAGATCCTGGTCGCCGGGGAAGAACTCAAGCTCAAGGCCGCGAAGAACGGCGAACTGGTCGCCGCCGACGGCAAGCAGATCAACCGCCTGCGCTCCGAGATTGGTTTTGTGATTCAAAACTTTAATCTGTGGCCGCACATGAGCGTGCTCGACAACATCATTGAAGCCCCGCGCCGCGTGCTCGGCCAGAGCAAGGCCGAAGCGATCGAAGTCGCCGAAGCGTTGCTGGCCAAGGTCGGCATCGCCGACAAACGCCACGCCTACCCGGCGCAATTGTCCGGTGGTCAGCAACAACGCGCCGCCATCGCCCGCACGCTGGCGATGCAACCCAAGGTGATTCTGTTCGACGAACCCACCTCCGCGCTTGACCCGGAAATGGTTCAGGAAGTACTTAGTGTCATCCGCGCATTGGCCGAAGAAGGCCGCACCATGCTGTTAGTGACCCACGAAATGGGCTTTGCCCGTCAGGTCTCCAGCGAAGTGGTGTTCCTCCATCAGGGGCTGGTGGAAGAGCAAGGATCGCCTCAGCAGGTGTTTGAAAACCCGCTTTCGGCGCGCTGCAAACAATTCATGTCCAGCAACCGCTAACGGAGCAACATGCATGCAGAATTTTAAAAAGGTCTTCCTGGCCGCCACCGTCACCCTCGCGTTCAGCGCCGGTGCCATGGCCGAAACCTTGAAGATGGGCATCGAAGCGGCTTACCCGCCGTTCAACAATAAAGACGCCAGCGGCCAGGTTGTCGGCTTCGACAAAGACATCGGCGACGCCCTGTGCGCGAAGATGAAAGTCGAATGCACCGTCGTCACTTCCGACTGGGACGGCATCATTCCGGCCCTGAACGCGAAGAAGTTCGATTTCCTGATTTCCTCGCTGTCGATCACCGAGGAGCGCAAGGGCGCGGTCGACTTCACCGACCCGTACTACTCGAACAAGCTGCAGTTCATTGCTTCGAAAAAAGATGTCGAATTCAAAACCGACAAGGACTCGCTCAAGGGCAAGATCATCGGTACACAGCGTGCCACCTTGGCCGGTACCTGGCTGGAAGACAACTTGCCGGGCGTCGATGTAAAACTCTACGACAACCAAGAGAACGCCTATCTCGACCTGACATCCGGTCGTGTCGACGCAATCCTCGCCGACAAGTACGCCAACTATGACTGGCTGAAAAGCGACGCCGGTAAAAACTACGAATTCAAAGGCGATCCTGTCGTTGAAAGCGACAAGGTCGGCATCGCTGTGCGCAAAGGCGATCCACTGCGTGAGAAGTTGAACGCTGCTCTGAAGGAAATCGTCGCCGACGGTACCTACAAGAAGATCAACGACAAGTACTTCCCGTTCAGCATCTACTGATCCTGACCTGCGGGACCGGCGCCGTGATCCGACGGCGCCGGCTCCCGGCCTTGCCTGCCGCGATTTGAAAAGAAATCCATGATTATCGACCTCTACGGATTCGGCCCGGCCCTCGCTGCCGGCGCGCTGATGACCGTCAAACTGGCGCTTACGGCCCTGTGCCTGGGACTGGTGCTCGGTCTGCTCGGCGCCTTGGCCAAGACTTCCCCGTACAAGCCGTTGCAGTGGCTTGGCGGTACTTATTCGACCCTGGTGCGTGGCGTCCCGGAATTGCTCTGGGTGCTGTTGATCTACTTCGGTACGGTCAACCTGATGCGCGCACTTGGTGAGTTTTTCGGCAACCCCGACCTTGAGCTCAATGCCTTCGCCGCCGGCGTGATTGCGCTGGGCCTGTGCTTCGGCGCCTACGCCACGGAAGTGTTCCGCGGCGCGATCCTCGCCATTCCCAAAGGTCACCGTGAAGCCGGCGTGGCTTTGGGTATGTCGAAATGGCGGATCTTCACCCGGCTGATCATGCCGCAGATGTGGCGTATCGCCCTGCCCGGCCTGGGCAACCTGTTCATGATCCTGATGAAAGACACCGCACTGGTCTCGGTCATCGGCCTTGAAGAAATCATGCGTCACGCGCAGATCGGCGTGACCGTGTCGAAACAACCGTTCACCTTCTATATGGTCGCCGCGCTGATGTACCTGGGCCTGACGGTCCTGGCGATGACCGGCATGCACTTCCTGGAAAAACGCGCCGCCCGCGGCTTCGCGAGGAGCGACTCATGAACTGGGAAGTCATCATCAAATGGCTGCCGAAACTGGCGCAGGGCGCACAGCTGACCCTGGAGTTGGTGGCCATTGCGGTGGTCGTCGGCTTGCTGCTGGCGATTCCGCTGGGCATCGCCCGCTCTTCGAAGCTGTGGTACGTGCGCGCTTTGCCCTACGCCTACATCTTCTTTTTCCGCGGCACGCCGCTGCTGGTGCAACTGTTCCTGGTCTACTACGGCCTCGCGCAGTTTGACGCCGTCCGCGCGAGCGCAATGTGGCCGTACCTGCGCGATCCGTTCTGGTGCGCCACCGCGACCATGACCCTGCACACCGCCGCGTATATCGCCGAGATTCTGCGCGGCGCGATCCAGGCAATTCCACCGGGCGAAATCGAAGCAGCGCGAGCGCTGGGCATGTCCAAGCCGAAGGCGATGTTCTACATCATCCTGCCGCGTGCCGCGCGCATCGGCCTGCCAGCCTACAGCAACGAAGTGATCCTGATGCTCAAGGCCAGCGCGTTGGCCAGTACGGTGACCCTGCTGGAACTGACCGGCATGGCCCGCACGATCATCGCCCGTACCTACCTGCCGGTAGAAATTTTCTTCGCTGCTGGCGTGTTCTATCTGTTGATGTCCTACGTGCTGGTGCGCGGCTTCAAGCTGCTGGAGCGCTGGTTGCGCGTCGATGCCTGCCAAGGGCGCTGAAACTTCCCACGTGCTGACGGGCGAGGAGCTACTCGCCCGCTTCACCGCACTGGATGCATTTCTTACAACGCATCAGGCGTTGTGGAAACCTCGACCGTTCACTCATCTGCAACTCCCTTGGGAAACCTCCTACCCGCAGTTGGCCGCATGGCTACGCGCCCGTTCGCTGGAAGACGCGGAAAACGCCCATAACCACCCCGCCGACTTGCTCGATGCGCCGGAGCCTTTTGCCTCATTGGCGGCGTTGTCGGCTACGTTGAGTGCAGTCGGTGAACTGCAGGCGCATGCGCTGAAGGCGGCGGGCCACCGATTGAACGTCGATGTTCCGGGACGCAAGTGGCAGCAGATCGAAGCGTTTGCCAGTCGCCTGACATTCGTCGAGCAACCGACCCATTGGCTGGACTGGTGCTCCGGTAAGGGCCATTTGGGGCGTCGCTTGCTCGGTATTGGCCAACAACTGACCTGCATCGAATACGACCCGGCATTGGTGGCGAGCGGTCAGGCATTGAGCCAGCGCCATCAGCTGCACGCCCTGCACGTCGAGCAAGATGTCCTCGCGCCAAACGCAGCATCAGTATTGAACGTCGGACATACACCCGTCGCCCTGCACGCCTGCGGCGACCTGCATGTACGGCTGATGCAACTGGCCAGCGCTGCCGGATGCCAACAAATGGCAATTGCTCCGTGCTGCTACAACCGCATCAGTCGCAGCGAATATCAGGCACTGTCCTCGGTCGGTTTGCGCTCGGTCCTACAGCTTTCGCTCGAAGATCTTGCCCTGCCGATGAGCGAAACCGTCACCGCCGGTGCACGCGTCCGACGCCAACGCGACACCTCAATGGCCCGGCGCCTGGCTTTCGACCTGCTGCAACGGCAAGTACGCGGCATCGACGAATACCTGCCCACCCCTTCGCTGCCCAGTGCCTGGCTGGACAAACCGTTTGCCGATTACTGCCAGGATCTGGCCGCACTCAAAGAGTTATCCACAGTCGGTACGCAGGATTGGCCGGCACTGGAAGCCTCCGGCTGGCAGCGGTTGGCCGAAGTGCGCAATCTGGAACTGCTGCGCGGATTGTTCCGACGACCGTTGGAGCTTTGGCTGAATCTGGATCGAGCACTTTTCCTCAGCGAAAAGGGCTATGTCGTACGCCTCGGGACCTTCTGCGACAGCGCACTGACTCCGCGTAATTTTCTGTTGCTGGCTGAGCGGGCTTAAAACCTATCCACCCTGTGGATAACTCTGTTGATGGAATTGTCGCGGATCCAATATCTACGGCTGTTTCACCATCGCAACAGCGCTGTTCATTTTTTGTTCATATAAATAAAAAACCTGCAAAACAGCGATTTGCGAACAAAATGAGAACGGCTCCACAAAATCGGGCGGGATGATGGAGTGCAGGTAATCCGTTGTGCATAAGGTTTCGAGCAAAAGGGCATAACCGGGGAGTTTTTGGGGTTTGCAGAGGGGTAATCGGAACCCTGCCACCGGGTTGGTTACATCGCCAAGAAAGCGATTCAGCAGCGCTCGCTACTGCACCGAACTCGTCGAATTTAAGAATCGCACAGGGCAAAACAAGCCTGATTCAGACCTTCGTAAAAATAGTCTGAATTCAGGGGTTTACAGAACCAACCCAATCGCTATAATCGTCGCCCACAACGCCGGTATAGCTCAGATGGTAGAGCAACTGACTTGTAATCAGTAGGTCCCGGGTTCGATTCCTGGTGCCGGCACCATACAAAACGAAGCCCTTGCGGAAATGCAGGGGCTTTGTTGTTTCTGGAGTGTCCACATTTTGTCCACGCTGAACCTCAATGGGCCCAAGTGCACTGCCTATTGCGCAATTCTCAGCAGGCACTTTGAAATTATGGCTGAGCAATAATTATTGCCCAGCCATAATTTTCATTAAAACTCCCCCGCCACTACCTGGCCACGATTGCGCTCGCCCCCTCCCCAAGCTACCGTCTAACCCGTCGCTGCCAATTCGGCGACCGGGCCTGATAACCCGAGTAAGATGCAGGCGCACCAGCGCCCCAACCCACGTTTGCCGGCGCTTTTTTCGTGCTCGCATTTCCGTGTAATGGCGGCTGTGCGTGGGAGACCTTCGGGTCTGCCGGGTTCCTGTATCTCCGGTTTATCAGCCTGCGCATAGCTGCCACCCAATCGTCTGATAACGAAGTGGCGGCTCTCATTTGATACAGGGAGTTTCACAAATGAATAGCATCAATCCGTCAAAGATCTGCCCGGTCATACCTTCCCACCGTCCAGCAAACGGCAGGTGAATCCCATGACCGATCTCCAGGATCTGAAAACCCCCGGCCTTACCCATTTCTCGTACCAATCCAACCACGCACTGTTTCGCACAAGCGCCGGCGTTCCGGTGACTACCGCCCTTTCCCATGCCTCGCATCTGCTGCACATCTCAAAACTGCTGACGTCGGATACTGACGTTGCGCGCGATCCCGACCTCCACGCCTGTGCCTCGCAATACTTGCAGGAGTTAAGCAAGGCGTTGATCGATGACGCGGTAAAAGTGCTGGGTACGCCAAGTCCAAAGATCTAAACCGTAGCCCACAGAAAAGCCCTCGCATCGCTGCGAGGGCTTTGTAAAACAGCAACGATCAGTGCCCCGCGCTCTGCCCACCATCCACATGCAGAATCTCGCCCGTCACAAACGCCGCGTTATCCAGATACACCACTGCCTGCGCAATGTCCTCAATCTCGCCCATATGCCCGACCGGGTGCAGCGCGCCCAATGCTGCGTGGGTTTCTTCGCCATGCATCGGGGTTTTGATGATGCCCGGCGATACTGCATTCACCCGAATCCCGCGTTTGGCGTATTCGATGGCCAGGGATTTGGTAGCGGCATTCAGGCCGCCCTTGGTCAGGGAGGCGAGCACCGATGGCACGCCGTCGATGGCGTGGTCGGTCAGGCTGGTGGTGATGTTGACCACGTGGCCCTGGCCCTGTTTTTCCATCTCGGCGATGGCCAGTTGGGTGATGTAGAAGAAGCCGTTGAGGTTGACTGACAGTACCGTTGCGTAGTCTTCCGGGGTGTAGACGGTGAAGGGCTTGGCGACGAAGATGCCGGCGTTGTTGATCAGTGTGTCGATACGGCCGAAGCGGGCAACGCCTTCGCTGATTATGCGCTGGGCTGTCGCTGGATCGCCGATGTCACCGGCAATGGTCAGAATCTGCGGATCGCTCGATGGTTTGATCGAACGCGATGTGGCGACGATGTTGTAGCCCAGTTCGCGGAAGGCTTTGACCATGCCGTCGCCCAGACCTTGGGAGGCGCCGGTGATGACGACGGTTTTCTTGAAGTTGCTCATGATGGGTTCCTCAATCAATAAACCAGAGTTTTGAATGCGCGCAGGCCAGCGTCAGGACTTGTCGCGCTCTGCCAGTTGCCGGCGGTACTCGGTGGTGGAGATGCCGGCGTAACCCCAGTTGTCGGTGTCGACTTCTTCGATGACGATGTGGGTCAGGTCCGGCCGTTTGTTGAGGACGCGTTCGAGGGTCTCGGTGATTTCGGCGATCACCTGGGCTTTTTGCTCGCGGGTAACGCCATCGCGGGTGATGCGTACGCTGACAAAGGGCATGACGACTTCTCCAGTGACCTGCCTTCGGGATGAGGGTCAGGTGTTGGAGTTCAATGTAGGCGTGGGGCGGGAGGGGAAAAAGTAGGTGTTGGGTACTTCATTTGTGACGCGGCGTAATGAATAGAACACGGCAACCAGACCCTGTGGCAAAAGGTGTCTGGATAAAAAGTCATTTCCCAGCTGGCTGGTTTGGGTGATATCGATCAATCACACCATTATCCATCGGGGCTTCCTCTCTCACGGCGTTCGCTACAGCTTCGACAACTGCGCTCCAGATCTCCGGTTTTGTGAGTACCGGCATTTCCTTTGCCAGAATGTTACTGAGCTGACCTCTATTTTGCTCTAGCGAACGCAGCAGACGGTCTGCCTGATGGTCTGGCATTTCGACGATCTCTTTAATGGCCAGCCGCGCCCGAGAATGGCTTCGCAAGTATTTCGATTCTTCACGCATTTGCTCGGTGATGGTGCGTCGAATGATGTTGGATATAAAGACGACGTGAGGCCCCAAATCAGGGTAGCGCCATAGCGGGCGCGCATTTTCGTAATCGGGGAACTCTATATTCGAGACCACACCATCAGGGTATTGCGTGCGAGTACTGGCGAACGTCACTTGATCGCGTATGCCCCGCATAAGGGGTTTTGACACTTGATCCAGGACCGTGTCATACGCCCGTCGCTCACCAGAGTCGTCCGTGATGACTGCGGAGACAGGAAGAATTACAGAGTCGCTAAAATTGCGGCGAATGATCATTTATCAGAAAAAACGCTTCTACTTGCGTAAAAACGATTATTTTTACGTAAAAGTGAATAAAAATGAATATATGTCAAACCTTGTGAAGTGCAATCAAATTCTCCGGAGCGCCCCTCATCACAGCAGTAAAAACGTATAAAACCGATTTTTAGTGATTAAAAACGATTAGAAAAAAGATTTTTAGCTCAAAACCATTTTTATACAATTTGAATGACACAAATCAGACCTGACTGATCTCAAACACGATCGAGATCTTGCGCTGACTCGCACTCCACACATAACGCAGATGTTTGCCCTGCTTGGGGATCGAAACCGCTGGCGGCCGGAACGCCGCAACACATTCATGGCCTGCCAGGCGCACGCTGTTGTAGAGCAAACCCCACGACAAACTCTCGCGCAGTTGTCGGGCGAAGGCCTGGCACGGGGCATAGGCCTCGGGATCGGCGTTGTGCAAATGCGCATAGCCGTGGCGAACGTCATGCAGCGGCTTGACCACGCGATTGATGTAGGTGCGCATGGTCAATTCCAGATCGGCCTCGTGGGTGGCGGCGAGGAAGCGTTCCTGGTGGTAACAGGTTTCGGCGATGGCGGCGGCCTGGCTGCTCGCGGCGTAGTAAATGCCAAAGGTGCCATCGGTGAAGCGGCTGGATTTTCCGATGTGGGTGAACGCCGCCATCACTGGTGTTGAGCCGGGACCGGAGAGACGATCTTCAGGACGCACTCTCGCCAGCACGCCAGCCTGTTGAATCAAGCGATCATTGGTCAGCGCCTCAATGGCGTAGGCGATTTCCAGGTCCTCGGGATCGAGCACGTCTTCAAACAACGCAATCGGCGGAAAGCTGCTGTTGACGATCCGAAAGGCTCGCGGCCATTGCGCCTCGGCCAGCTCCGGCGCCTTCAACCGCGCACCCCGTCGAGGTAACGGCGTACATCGGCGATGTCTACAACCCGCCCGGCCAGCATGTAACTCAGTGCGGTCTGGCCATTGAACGGTGCTGCGTCGTTCGGGCTGCTGACCCATGTGTAGGCGCGTTCACGGCTGTTGCTGAAGATGATGCTCAGCGCCTTGTGAATCCCCATCAGGTAGGAGATGCGCTCAAGGGTGTCATGGGGCAGACGGATATTCGGCGGCAGGTGTTTGTACTTGTAGAACGTGGTGTTGCCGACGCCGCCGAGCAAGGTGCGTTGCTGCTCGGCGTTGCAGCCCCAGCGCTCCATGAGGTTGAAGAAAAACTTCAACGCAACGCGGCCGGCTTCGGGGACGTCAAGTTGTTCGCGTGGGGGTGGGCTCGAAGTGGGTGATATGAAAGGCATGAGTTTCCTTCCGAAATTGTGGCGTACTTTGATACTAGTACAGATCCGAACACTTCTTTAAATTTAGTCCGCCTATGTACAATCGGTCATGCAAAAGCACGATTGACACGCCTGCGATTTGTGACAGAGAATCAAACCAAGAGCGCGAAACCGACTGCCTTCAGGTGGCGATAGTCGGCGTTAGGAACCCCGTTGATGGCCTGAAAATCAGCGCTCGGGTGAGACCTCTTCTCCCCCGCTTGAGGGAGCATAATATCAAGCATCCATTTCGGAAAAGGCAGCCTGCTCAGGCTGCTTTTTTTGTTTTGGACACTGAGATCGGTGATACACCAAGTCTCCATGCCGGTGCTTGTTCAAAGACTTTTTATCGCAATTCATGAAGTTCCAAAGTACATGTCCATGGTCAATATGGATCACCACCAGCATTTGATATTTGGCACGGTAAACACCGATGAATGCCAAACGAAAGGAATCATCGTTGTAGGAAATACGCCAGATTTCCATCGGATTTCTCAGGGTGTCCCGTGCAAATTCGGTGAATCGCTCTCGAGCATTGGGGCGTTTTTCGACAATGTGTAACAGGTACTTTCGTTGCACCGTCACAGGGACGTAGGGTGTTTCCACCCATACGTCATCCTGTCCCTCCTGCATTCCAAACCCCAGCGCTACTTGCTCCCAAGCCGTTTGTAAGTCACAAGCTCCGGGCTGCTCACGCGCCACAGTGGTCGCAAGACTCAAATCCATGCTCCGAACGTCGGGAAGACCAAGATCCTTCCAGCTCTGCTGGCCGGGCAGCTCCACTGTCCCGGTTGCATTAGATGGCATTCAAACGCTCACTTCGTGGATGCCAGGCAATGCCTTGTATCCAGTGGGTAAAAATTCGAGAACGACCCCGAATCAATTCACCCATATTTCAATCATTTGAGCCGTATCGGTAAATCAGTCCGCTCTCTCAAGCCAATGGGATACGTCTGAAAGTCCTGTGGGATGGAGTCAAAACGGTGTCGGAAATAACGCTCGAGCCTTGGGATTCACACACTTTTTTTGACCCCAATCACCCCCCCGTCACCAAAAACCCCGATCCTGTGTCAGCTTCCAGCCATCGGCGGAGGCATCAATTCGCTACTAAACCCGCGACAACTATGCTCAGGTGCAGGAATATAGCCGGCATATGGCGCCGTATCGGCAGTTTCCTACACAACAATACCCAGCCCACTTTAGAGGGCATTACCTATGGATAGCAGAACCTTACGCAACCTCATGCGCATCGTGCAGACCGGCTCTTTGTCGGCCGCAGCCGAGCATTCGTGCCTGACTGTGCAGGCCTTGGCCGCGCAGTTGAACAAGGTCGAAGAGCAGTTCGGTTTCCGCTTGTTTCGCCGTTCCAACAAGGGTTTGACGCTCACGCCGCAAGGCACTGAGCTGACGCCTTACATGGACAAAGTGTTGATTGCCACGCGGCAAATGGAAGAGAAAGTCGAGGCGCTGAAGGTGCCGGGGCAACGGACGCTGAAGGTAGCGTTGAACAATACGTTATCGACCGACTTCAACCGGCGAATGATCGGGCGCCTGATCGAGGTGTTCCCCGATTATCAGATGGAGTTCAGTTACGCCGAGTCGATGGAAAACCTCAGCAAGCTGAAGAATGAGGACTTTGATCTCGCGGTGTTGATCGGTCCACAGCGGCCGGGGATGCCGAGCATTGTTCTGCCGGATGTTCAGGTGCAGGTGGTCGGTGCCCATTGCGGGCAGGAAAACGATCCTCTGACGCTGCTCGGTAACAAGTTTCAGGTACGTCCGGCAGAAGATTGTCCGTATTCCCACAGCTTTTTGCGTTTTCTCGACGCCGGGCTGGGCAATCACGAGAACGGTCAGCGCATGGTTTATTCGTGCAGCGAGACGTTGACGCTGTCGTTGATCACGCAGATGGATGCCGTCGGCATGGTGTCCCGCGAGGCCGCGCAGAAGAACGGGCTGACGATTTTCCCGGACTTCGAGGACTTCCTTGAAGTGCGCCTGGCGGTGAACAATCCGAACCTGTCCGGCCAGGCGCTGAACGACGTAGTCGATCTGCCGCTACATGAACGAGCCGAGCGCAATGTACGCAGCCGTCCCAACCGCCACACTGAGAAAGAGGTTTTTGCTGAAATACGCACATAACAACGTCGGAATCGCTGCATAGAATTCCGGGCGGTCGAGCTGTATGTGCTGATCCTTGATCAACAAGGGAGTCAGGCTGATCGCAGCGACGATCGCCACCGGCAAGTATTCCAGCGCCCGTGCAACGAACGGCGGCCAGTGCTCGGTATTCACTTGCAGTGGCAGAGCGCGAGGCAGGAAGGTCACGGCCATCATCAGCACGACGACCAGAATCAGGAACGTTTGGTCAGGCATACACCTACTCCGCAGCCCACAAACGTGGCGATGAATACGTTGAAGGGCGAACTGCCGATCAGGCTCAGTGCGCCCATGCACACCACTGCGGCCAGCGCGGCGATCAGTTTGTTGCGGGTGTTGCACAGCGAAACCAGCACGTAGAGCATCATCGCGGTCAACGCATAGTCGAGTTGATATTTGATCAGGTGCGATGCGTATTGCGCACAGACTGCGCCGAGCAGACCACCCAGCACCCACGAGGTGTGGCAGAACAGGTTGAAGCCGATCAGATAACGCACGTTGACTGGCGCCCCGGTGCCCAGTTTCACACTGTGAAAGGCAAAGGATTCGTCAGTCAGGCCGCCGGCGTAGCACCAGCGTTCCATGCGGCTGAGGCCCAATGCGCGCAGGGCCTTGGCCATGTACACCGACATCAGCATGTGCCGCGCATTGATCAGGAAAGTGGTCAGCACAATGGTGGTCAACGACGCACCGCTGGAGATCAGCGCCAGCGCCGCAAATTGCGAAGCTCCGGCGTACACGAACAAGCACATCGCCACCGGCAGCCACATTGGCAGCCCAGCGTTGACCGCCATCAATCCGAACACGAATGACACCGTGAAATAACCGGCCACTACCGGGCTGGCTTCGGCAAACGTGCGCGACGGCTGACGCTCAGCCATCAGCGGCGCATTGCCGGACGTTTCATTCATAGATCCCTCTCAAATGTCCGTTCGCCATGAGGCTCGCAAAAACCCTGGGCAGTCCAAAAACGCTTGCCCGCGAGGTTAGCATCGTCGACGAACAGAAACATCCGCAACACCCCGACACGCTTCATGTCGGCGGAAGCCGCTTCAACCAGACGCTGACCCACGCCCTGGCTGCGATAGCGCAGGCTGACGGCCAAATGATTGATGGTGCCGCGACTGCCCAGCATGCCGCCGAGCACCGCGCCGACGATTTCGCCGGCCACGTCGAAGGCCAGATAAGCAGTGGTGGTTTTCTGGATCAGCACGCCACGCAGACACTTGGCGTCCTGCCATTCGCAGAAGGACACTTCGTCGAACATGCGGAAGAAGCGCTCCATGCGCTGCGCATCCTTGGCCGTGGCGCGACGCAGCACCACCGGCGTCGAGCACTCGACGCCGTCTATTTGGGTGATCTGATTAGCGAACAATGTCGAAAGCGGTCCCGGGCCGCGAGAAGGAAATCGCCAGAATTTGCCGGTACGCCATGGCATGGGAGTGGGTGTTGCGCGCCGGTGTCACGTAGTGGCGCATGTCGCGATCGAGGAAATACGTGGTGTCGAGGATTTCCTTGTAAGTCGTCGACGCCAATTGCTGCTCGTGCACGTCATACAAACGGCTTTCCGCGCCCTCGACATTGTTGCGACCCCAGAAGTGCACGCCGCTGAACGGATAGCCGTCGCAGTGAATGCCCTCGGGAGTAATTTCCAGTTGTTTGCCGGGTTTGATCTCGATGCGGATCTGGTGAATCTGGCATTGCCAGATTTCATCGTGCAGTTCTTCCGGCAGCACGCTTTTGTACACTTCAAAATCGGTATCGATCAGGCTGCGCATCACCGGCGAAGTAATCACTTCTTCGGAGAAGTCCTGGAAGTGCCGGACCATGCCGCCCACATAGGCGTTGTTCTCTTTGGACTGCACGTAAGCGCGGTGTTCGAGCTGCTTCAACTCGCGAGTCTTGGGGTTGTATTCGAAGTCGCTGTAGCGGCGATAGCGCATGCCGGCATCGGCCTGACCGTAGTAACTGTCGGGCTCCATGTTTTCCCAGCTGCGGGTCAATCTGACGAGGTCGGTGAAATGACCGTAGAGATTGAAGTCACCACTCTGCACGTTGACATACTTGTCGCGCCGCAGCGATTCGCCCACTTCTCTGTTCAAAACGATCATTACCAAATTCTCCACTACGTTGAGCGGACTAATCTATTAGGTGGAGAATTTGCGTCCATGAGAAAGAATTTCAGGCATTTAAAGGCCTGATTGAAACGCCGTTTCAAGCGCCTCAAAAAGTAGTTTCAGATGACAAAAACACGGGTTTTTTGCGGTTTTCGTCGAAAAAGTCAAAAAAAAGCCCCGAACCAGTCGGGGCTTTTTTCACGAGTTTTTTATCACTCGCCGATCATCAGAAGATGTTGATCGGGTAATCGACGAACACACGCAGCTCGTTGCCGCTGGCGTTGTATTCGCTGGATTTCTGCGACACACGCAGGATCGAGCTGCGCAGTTTCACGCTCAGGTCTTTGGCCGGGCCACTTTGCACGACGTACTTGAACTGGTTGAAAATTTCGCGCTCGGTACCACCGGTGGAGGTGGACGTGGTGATGTTATCGCCCCGCACGTAGGCAACGTTGTAGCTCAGACCCGGTACGCCGAATGCGCCGAAGTCCAGGCCGTAACCAACCTGCCAGCTGCGCTCGTCTTCAGCGTTGAAGTCGGACCAGTAGGAGTTGGCCAGGTAGATGGTGTTGCCACCGTCACCCACACGCTGTTGATCTTTCTGGTAGCCGCCGTAGGCGTAGCCCAGGTTGCTGTCGCCAGTGGAGCGCTGGTGCGCCACGGTGAACGAGTGTGGACCCGTGACGAAAGTGGCTGCCAGGCTCCAGATCTTGTTGTCCTGACCGGTAACGATGCTTTTGCCAGGAACAGTGTTTTCGCGAACGTACGAGCTATCCAGCTTGGTGCGATAGCCGTTGAAGTCCAGGGTCAGGGACTGATCCTTGTCGATCGGGAACACGTAGTTGGCGTTCACGTATTGCTTCTTCAGCACGTCTTCGACATCGGAAGCGTATAGCGCAGCCTTGAACTGTTCGGTGAACTGGTAGCTACCGCCCAATACGTTGATCGACTTCAGACCACCGCTGTCACGGCCTTCAGCGCTCTTGCGCGATTCGGCGGTGAAACGACCGGCGTTCAGCTCCAGGCCTTTGATCTCTTTGGAAGTGATCAAAGTACCGGTGTAGCTTTCCGGCAGCAGACGCGAGTTGTCATAGTTCAGCACCGGCAGAGCCGGCATCTGGTCACCGTAGGTCAGCGTGGTGCTGGACAGACGGAATTTCACCGCTGCGCCGAACTTGGACAGGTCATCAGCCGCGTTGCCGCTGTCGCCCTGCTTGAAGAAGTCGATGCCACCCGCGCCGCTGCGACCTTTGCCGCCGTCCAGACGCAGTGCGTACAGACCAAAAGCGTCAACACCGACACCAACGGTGCCTTGGGTGAAACCGGACGAGAACGTACCGATGGCCGCTTGGCCCCACTCGGCTTTGTCGTCGTTACCGTTTTTGTAATCACGATTGATGTAGGCATTGCGCAGCAGCACTTTGAGGCTGCTGTCTTCAACAAAACCCTTGGACTCGGCCTGGTCGTTAGCCATGGCCTGAGTGGCGCTCAACATCCCCAATGCGATCAGACTGATCCGCTTGTTCAACATTTTATTTTCCTTATTACGGGTTGAAACGCGCTGTGTCGAACGGCTGAAACGGCGCTATTGCACTCTTCTTTCACCCCGAAAACAAAAAGACCCGCCCACGAGAATATCGTGGCGGGCCTTTTTATTATTTTGAGTCATGGCGGTTAGCCACAGGCGTTGGCGCGAATCCTATCCGCGCCCTTAACAATGTGTCAATTTCAAGAATCGTCTTTAAATAGGTAAAAATCGTCTAAGAAAGGACTTTTTAGCGATAGACGATTGCCCGAAAAGCCACGTAACCAGTGACTTTCGTGCATGTGATCAAGCGCAGCCATCAACGCCACAAAAGGGTGCGGCAACGGCGACCTGAGCCGTAGGAATCGTCTGACGCAGCCAATCGGAAAACTCCAGCGGTTTACCCAGCCACGGTCCGATATCTATCAGCGTGAACTGCCCAGCGTCTTCCAGCACAAATGTCGGGAAACCCTGGCCACCGACTTTCGCCAGCAACTGACGGCTTTGTTTGATGTGATGCTGCGTGTCAGCCGCTTCGAACGCGGCTTCAAATACAGCGGTGTCGTAGCCCAATTCCTGAGCCAATTCGAGAAGCACTGCTACATCGGCAATCCGCCGACCTTCCATGTAGTGCGCAGTCTGTAACCGTCCAATGAATTCCAGGCCACGGCCATCGATCTGCTCGGCCGCCAGCACCGCAGCAATCGGTGGCTCGGAATCGAAGACTGCCGAGTGATCGCGCAACAGGCCTTCAAAATATGCCTCGCCGAATGGCTGGCCGGTGTATTCGGCAATGCGCCGGTCATGCGGTATCACGTAATTGCGCAATTGCGGCGACACGCTCTGACGGTTGGCACCGCTCATCATGCCGCCGCCGTGGGCGATGACCGGCAGCACTTGCTGTGCGGCTTGCACCAGCGGTTTGGCGCCGTAGCACCAGCCGCACAACGGGTCGTAAATGTAGTGAAGGACCATGGGAAAGCTCCGGCAAGAATGGCGAAAAATCGATGGCGCCAGACTAGCCCTCCGACGTAGACAGAAAAACGCCGGAATGGCTTTCAGTCTGTTTCACCAATCGGTCGAATGACCGCAAGGGAGCTTTGTATCGAAGCAGACACAACTCGAAACAATCAAACCGGGGAACCTCTCAGGAACAATTAACGAAAGTAAATGCAAAGCATTACCATTCGCGCACTCGATTTCCCCCTGCCCTTTCGGATGCGTTTCAGATGCCTGCCCCGTTCCGCTTAACCCCCGTGACCCTTGGACTTTCGGCTTTTCTGTCCAGCGGCTTTGCCTACTCTGCGACTGAATTACCCGCCACCTCGATCAGCGCCGAAGCGCAAGCCGACGACCCTCGCGTCAAAGTCAGCAACACCGCAACCCGCACATCCACGCCCGTGCGTTACGTGCCGCAGGCGATTGATTCGATCAAGACTTCAAACGTCGCCAACTACGGCACTAACGACATCGGTGACGCACTGAGCGGTGTTCCCAACGTCAGCAGCGGCGCCGACACTCGTTTCGACAGCGTGCGCATTCGCGGCTTCGACGCCAGCAATGACTTTTACCTGGATGGCATCCGCGACGACAGCCAGTACAAGCGCGACATGCACAACATCGAACGCGTTGAAGTCCTGAAGGGCCCAGCCGCCGTCCTCTACGGTCGCGGCAGCCAGGGCGGGATCGTCAACCGTGTGAGCAAAATGCCCGAGGCCGGGCGGCGCTCGACCATTGAAGCCCAAGGCAGCAGCGAAGATTTGCGCAGCCTGTACGCCGACCTCAGCACCGATCCGAGCGACAACATGAGCCTGCGTCTGAACATGGGCAACATGGATGAAAACAGCTTCCGCGACGGCGTCAGCGGCAATCGCCAACTGTTCGCACCGTCGATGAGCTGGCAACTGACCCCGGACCTGAACTGGCTGGTGCAGTACGAATACAGCCGCTACAACCGCACCCCGGATCGCGGCATCCCCGGGGTCAACGGTCGCCCGGCGGACGTCGGCTCGGACACGACCTATGGCAACGATCACGATTACATCGACGACAAGACGCAATCCCTGCGCTCGAAACTCAGCTATGAAATAAACGACAACTGGCAACTGCGCCAAACCCTTGGCGTGTTCAAGCTCGACAGCGATTTCGACAACACCTACCTCACCGGTTTCGATAAAAAAACCAATAAGGTCACGCGCCAGCACTGGCAACAGGATCTGACCACCCGCAACATCTTCAACAACGTTGAACTGGAAGGCGGATTCGACACCTTTGGCCTCGAACACCGACTGCTGACCGGTATCGAAATCGGCAGCCAGCGCCGCGACCCGAAGCTGTTTAACGCTGCCACCGGCAAAACGCCGGGCGCGCAACCGGTGCCGTCGCTCAATCTGTACGACCCTGACCGCAACCTGCGCCACACGGGCAGCATGCAAGTCTTCAGCGACAGCCACACCGAAGTCGAAAGCCGCGCCGTGTATGTTCAAGACCAATTGCGCCTGAACGATCAATGGCAATTGCTCGGCGGCCTGCGCTACGACACGTTCGATATCAAGTCGACCAACCAGCTCAAGAACATCTCCGAAGACCGTGACAGCCACAGCACCAGCCCACGGGTGGGTCTGGTCTGGACGCCATTGCAGAACCATTCGTTTTACGCGTCCTGGTCGAAGACTTTCTCACCGGTCGGCGGCGGTTTGATCGGTATCACGCCGGGTGCAGCCGGCAATAGCAACGACCTGAGTCCCGAGCTGACCAAGCAGAAAGAAATCGGTGTGAAGAGCGACTGGCTCGACGATCGCCTGAGCACCACGCTGGCGGTCTACGACCTTGAGCTCTACAACCGCCGTACCACTGATCCAAACGATCCGACGATCACCGTGCTGACCGGTGTCCAGCGTTCGCGCGGGATCGAGTTGACCGCTGCCGGCAAAATCGTTGGCAACTGGTACGTTCGCGGCGGCGTCGGCATGCAGGATGCGACTGTCGAGAAGGACAACAACGGGCTGGAAGGCAAGCGCATCAGCAACGTCGCCAAGCACAACGGCAACCTGTTCCTGACCTGGAAACCGGAAATGGGCTGGTACGCCGAAACCGGTCTGACCATGGTGGGCCAGCGTTACGCTGACAACCTCAACACCACGGTGCTGCCGGGTTATGGCCGCTGGGACGCGCTGGCCGGTTACAAACACAAGGACTGGGATGTACGCGCAGCGTTGAACAACATCACTGATCGCGACTATTACGCCTCATCCACCAGCGCCTTCCAGATCCAGCCAGGTGCACCGCGCAACCTGGTCGTGACCGGAACCTACAGCTTCTAAACCTGTGGGAGCGAGCCTGCTCGCGAAGGCTTAGTGTCAGTCGATAAAGATGTCGACTGGCCCGACGCTTTCGCGAGCAGGCTCGCTCCCACATTGGTTGGTAGTCATTTCAAAAAAACTTCGTGCATAAAAAAGCGCCGCCATCCCGGCAGCGCTTTTACCAATCCCTGTTGTTGTTCTTATCCTTCCATCACAGCCCACAACGCTTCCAGTTCTGCCTCGCTGAACAGGCCAGCGGGGTAACGCTCGATCATCATCCGGCGCGGATCAGGTTCCCTGATCTGACGCGTTCCATTGGACTTCAACCAGTGCGCGACAATCTGGAGCGATTCGCCATTGACGGCCATGGGATGCAAAGTCCGCTCGCTGACTACGTTCACTTCGGCGTTCATTTCAGCGCTCTCTCCCCGTTCGTGAGCGGCTACGTTATCCAAGGTTTATGACAGAACCATTGAAGTTCTCTTTCCCTCCCTAGTACCCCTTGGCCGATACAAGAGCTATGCCAACGTTTCTTATTTGTCGACAAGCGGATACAAAGAAGCCCGCAGTCCAACCGGGCTGCGGGCTTCTCTTCGAACGGCGAGCGCGAATTGGCGCTCAGCTTATTTTTTAATCAACTCAAGCTGTTACGTCAGCACTCACTCTTTGTGCGGCGCTGGCTGCTGCTGGGTAAGGCAGTGAATATTGCCGCCGCCCAGTAACAGTTCACGACCCGGCACCATCACCACTTCGTGCTGCGGGAACAGGTTCTGCAGAATCTCCCGGGCCGGGGCATCCATTGGATCGTCGAAGCTTGGCGCGATGATGCCGCCATTGACGATCAGGAAGTTCACGTAGGAGCCGGCAAGGCGAACGCTCGGATTGCGCTCCTGAGTACCGTCCACCGGATCGACACCGGCGCACTCTTCTTCGGTCGCATACAGCGGCCCCGGAATCGGCATTTTGTGCACCGTGAACGGGCGGCCCTTGGCATCGGTGCTGCTTTGCAGCACTTTCATCGCGGCCTGGCAGCGTGGGTAGTTCGGGTCCTGCGGATCGTCAGTCCACGCCAGCAGCACTTCGCCCGGGCGCACGTAGCAGCAGAAGTTATCCACATGGCCGTCGGTTTCGTCGTTGAACAGGCCATCCGGCAGCCAGATGATTTTATCCACAGCCAGATTTTCGCTGAGCACCGCTTCGATTTCTTCACGACCCAGATGCGGGTTGCGATTGCGGTTCAGCAGGCATTCTTCGGTAGTGATCAGCGTGCCTTCGCCATCGACGTGAATCGAGCCGCCTTCAAGTACGAAACCTTCGGTGCGATAACGCGGGCTGCGCTCGATCTCGAGGATCTTGCCGCCGACCTGCGAATCACGGTTCCACGGCGAATAAAGACCACCGTCGAAACCACCCCAGGCGTTGAAGTCCCAGTTCACACCGCGCACTTCGCCGTTGTTGTTGATGACGAAAGTCGGGCCGCTGTCGCGTACCCAGGCGTCATCGCTGGACATCTCGACCACACGAATATTCGGCACGTCGAGGCGGGCGCGAGCGTTTTCGTACTGGCCGGCGGACACGGCGACGGTCACTGGTTCGAAACGGGCAATGGCTTTGGCCACGGCAGCGTGCGCGGCTTGCGCCGGTTTGCCGCCCAGACGCCAGTTGTCCGGGCGCTCTGGCCAGATCATCCAGGTTTGGGTTTGTGGCGCCCACTCGGCGGGCATGTGGAAGCCGTCAGCGCGCGGGGTACTTTTCAAAGTGGTCATCGGGACTCCAGAGAACCGTCGAGGGTTTTCAGCTTTATAGCCGATAAAAATCGTATTTAAAAGGATGGAAAATGTATTCCATCTAAAAACCACTAATATTTACCGATATAAATCCGCTTTATGTAGGAGCTGCGGCACGCTGCGATCTTTTGATTTTTGCCTCTGAAAACAAGATCAAAAGATCGCAGCGTGCCGCAGCTCCTACAGGGATTGGGTTACAGACCTTCAGTGAGTACCTGGTCGAGCATGTCGACAAAGAAATCCACACTTCGGCGCGACGTCACCATCGGTGGCTTGATCTTGAGCACGTTGAGGAAATCGCCGGTCGGTTGCATGAAGATCCCCAGCTCACGCAGACGATCACACAGCAGCGTGGTTTCTTCGGTGGCCGGCTCCAGGGTTTCCCGGTTGCGGATCAATTCAACGCCCAGATAAAACCCGGAACCGTGCACCGCGCCCACCAGCGGATGTTTATCGATCAACGCCTCCAGTCGCGCCTTGAAGTGGCCGCCAACCAGCTGCGCGTTTTCCCAGAGCTTCTCTTCCTCCATCACGTCCAGCACCGCCATGCCGATCTGGCAACTCACCGGGCTACCGCCAGCCGACGAGAAGAAATAGCCCTCGGCCTCCAGCGCCTCGGCGATTTCCCGGCGAGTGATCACCGCGCCCAGTGGCTGACCGTTGCCCATGCCTTTGGCCATGGAAATGATGTCCGGTACCACGCCCTGCTCTTCAAAGCCCCAGAAGAAATGGCCCATACGCCCGTATCCGACTTGCACCTCGTCGGCGATGCATACGCCGCCCTGGGCATGCACCAACGCGTAGACCTGCCTCAGGTACCCCGGCGGTAATGAGATGCCGCCAGCGTTGCCATACACCGGCTCGCAGATGAACCCGGCCAGTTGGCGCTTCTGTTCAGCGATCTTTTGCAGATGATGCTCGACGCTGCGCACGTAATCCGGCGCCGAGTCCGGACCACGGAACTCGCCACGATAGATGTTCGGTGCGGCTACCGCATGCACCCAGTCCGGCCGGCTGCTCAGCGCTTTTGGATTGTCGGCAATCGAGGTCGATACCGCGTCGGCGCCGACCGTCCAGCCGTGGTATCCCTCAAGCACGCTGAGCATGTCGCGTCCGCCGCTGTAGGCCCAGGCCAGACGGATCGCCAGATCATTGGCCTCGCTGCCGCTGTTGACCAGAAACACCCGGTCCATGCCTTCGGGCGCCAGCTTCAGCAGGCGCTCGGAAAACTCGGCGACTGCCGCATAGTTGAACCGTGAGTTGGTATTGAGCAGCGACCACTGACGCGCCGCGACTGCCGCCATGCGCGGATGGCCATGACCAAGTACCGCGACGTTGTTGAGCATGTCGAGGTAAGAACGGCCCTGCATGTCGATCAGGTGATTGCGCCAGCCGCGCTCGATGCGCGGCGGGTCGACGTAATAGTGTTTTTGCGTGCGGGCGAAACTGGCATTACGCCGATCCAGCAGGGTTTGCGCGTCCAGCTCCGGTTCGGCATCGCAGGCCAGCCCCAGCAGCGCTGCGGGTGACGGACACAACGCCTGCCACGCTGCCGCCCGCGAAGGCGTGCAGAACAATGGCGCATGCAGATCCGGGCCACGGCTCAACTGCACGATCAACGGACCATTGACCGAACCCAGCACCTGACCTTTGACCAGCGCCGCGCCGCTGTGCAGTGAAGGGTTCACACCCCACAGCCGCACGCTCAATTGCGGGCCGTCGAGTTGCAGTGCGCCGTCCGCCGCTTGATGCAATACACCGGCAAACGGCGCCTCCACTGCCGTGCCATCCGGCACACGCAATTCGACGTGCAGCGGGAACGTGTCTGGTTCATCGGCGCTGTCTACTCGGGTGCGTGACAATCGATATTGACCGTATCGACTGGCCGCCAGACCGTGGGTCGCCGCAGCCTCAGTCAACAATCGTTGATCGACACCTTGCTGTTCCCAATTACCGGCCTCGAAGTGAGGACTCAAGACACCCAGATCAATCAACGCAAACTCACGCCCGACCAGACCCGGCAACAGCGGCGCGAAACCTTCGCTGCCAATGGCAGGCAGACTCTGGCCGACCGAAGTAACAATCGCCGCTTCCATCAGCGCGAGTGGCACCGAGGTCGCGACGCGGAAAATCTCCCACTCGTGGGCCAGGTTGTCGCGGCTGTAGCTGTTGTCGGGATCGATGCTGACCTGTTGCTCGCCACTAAGTACCAGCACCGCCGCCCGCGCAACGATCAGCGGCCACAGTGCTTGAAGTTCTTCGTGTTGCAGCGGATTGACCGCGTGATACGCCTGAACCGCCGTCAGGATGACAAACGGGTCGCCAGCAGCGTGATGCAGCAGCGCCGCGCAGGTCACCGACAGATCGGTGATGCGCCAGGTGCGCACCAGATCACCGAAATCGATCACGCCTTGCAACTGCCAGTGGCGCTGCGCGTCACGCTGCCAGACCACGTTGTCATCGGTGATGTCCATGTGAATCGCCTGCACCGGCAGCTTGTCCAGCAGCGGTTGCAGACGACGCTCGGCCTGCTCGGCGGCATCAGCGATTTGCCCACGCTGCCGGTCATCCTTGATCACTGGCAGCAGATGACTGATCAGCGCACTGGCATGGCGCGCATCCCATTGCAGCGTGCGTTCGAGACCCGGGTGATCGAAGCCGGCCAGCGCCAGATCCATTTCGCCGCAGAGCCGACCGAACCCGGCCACCACTTGATTGCCGAGATGCTCAAGAGCCGTCAGCGGCTGGCCTTCGATGTAATCCAGCAGCCGCACATGCACCGGCTCGCCGTCGACTTGCAGGGTCAACAGGTCTTCGCCGCTATTGGCCGGAATCACTCGCGGCACGTGCACCGCAGAATGTTCGGCAAGGTATTTGAGGCCGGCGTGCTGGGCCTGTAACTCCACCAGCGAATAATCGCCACGGCAGATCTTCAAGACGAACCGCCCGCGCACACTGTCGAGCCGGTAGTTGAGATCCTGCTGGCTGCCCAACGCCTGCAACGTGCCGCTGAGCCCGTAGTGTTCCGCCAACCATTGCAGAGCCTGCTCCGCAGAAACCTGCGGGCTGGGCAAACTGGCGCGATGAATCAACGTGGCGAGCGGCATGAAACGACCCCTGAAATTTTATTAGGCGCCTATATCGCCACTGCACGGCGCGATACGCAACCCCCGGCCATCCTCACGCTTAATCCAGAACAGCGGATTTGTACTTGAGCACTCGCGCCCGGCACTGCTTTGCGCAAGAATGTCGGCCATTCACGCTTATCAATGGAGAACCCCATGAATGTAATCACCACCGACCTGCCCGGTGTTCTGATCATCGAACCCAAGGTGTTTGGTGACGAGCGCGGTTTCTTCTATGAGAGCTTCAATGCCAAGGCGTTCCAGGAGGCCACTGGCCTGGACACTCAATTTGTTCAGGACAACCATTCGCGCTCGCAAAAAGGCGTGCTGCGTGGCCTGCATTACCAACTGCAAAACACCCAGGGCAAACTGGTTCGCGTGACCGTCGGTGAAGTGCTTGATGTGGCCGTGGACATTCGCCGCAGCTCGCCGCACTTCGGCAAATCGGTGGCCGTGCGCCTGTCGGCGGAAAACCACCGCCAATTGTGGGTGCCGGAAGGTTTCGCGCATGGCTTCGTGGTACTGAGCGAGTTCGCCGAATTCCTCTACAAGACCACCAATTATTACGACCCGAGCTCCGAGCGCAGCATTCGCTGGGACGATCCTGCGCTGGGCATCGACTGGCAACTGGACGAAGCGCCGAAGCTGTCCGGCAAGGACGCTGCCGCCGCATTGCTCAAGGACGCTGACGTCTTCTCCTGAGGCTAGGCATAATGCGCCTGTCACCTCAGGCGCATCCGGCCCATGAAACCAACCCTCCCTCGCCGACCTCGTTGGCGCAGTCTCGCGCTGCTGGCCCTGTGCCTGGCGCCGTTGCTGTGGCCGCTGGAACATCTGGCCGAGCGTTATTACCGCAGCGAACTGGCCGGGCAGAACCGGCAGACCCTCGATCTTTATGTCGCCAACCTGTTGGGCACTCTGCATCGCTACGAAGTGTTGCCGACGATTCTTGGCGACCTACCGGCCCTGCGCGCCGTGCTCGGGGCGCCGGATGACGGAGTTACCCAAGGCAATGCCAACCGCCTGCTGAAAAACATCGCGGCCCAGTCCGGCGCCGAAGTCATGTACCTGATGGACACCAAAGGCCAGACGCTCGCGGCATCGAACTGGGACAAACATGACAGTTTCGTCGGGCGTAATTTTTCCTTCCGGCCGTATTTCAGTGAAGCCATGGCCGGACGCTTGGGACGGTTCTTCGGCCTCGGCACCACCTCGGCCAAGCGCGGTTACTTCTTCGCGGCAGCAGTGCGCAATGGTGAAAAAATCATCGGTGTACTGGTGATCAAGGTCGATCTCGATCATACCGAAAGCCTCTGGGGTAAAACCCCGGAACAATTGCTGGTGACCGATCACAACGGCGTGGTGATTCTGACCTCGCGCCCGGAATGGCGCTTTCGCTCGACCCGCGTCCTAAGTGACACCGAACGCGCGGCAATCACCGCCATCCAGCCCTACCCGACCCGCGAACCGCGCCCGCTGAACCTCAGCCCGACTGCTTGGCTGAGCCAGACCGTGGACATCGCCGAAACCGGCTGGAGCGTAAGCATTCTCGCCCCGCGCACCCTGATCGACCGCCCGGTACGCACCGTCGTGGCGATCGGCGGCGCAACACTTTTGGTGGTCATGCTGTTACTCGGCCTGATGATGCAGCGCCGTCGCCACTATCTGGAACGCATCGCCTTCGAAGCCAAGGCCCGCCGCGAACTGGAAGGCCGGGTGGCGGAGCGTACCAGCGACCTCGAAGGCCTCAACCGGCGTTTGAAACAGGAAGTGCTGGAGCGCGAACAGGCCCAGCAGGAGTTGGTACGCGCCCAGGATGATCTGGTGCAAGCCGGCAAACTGTCGGCGCTGGGGACGATGTCAGCGAGCATCAGCCACGAACTCAATCAGCCACTGGCAGCGATCCGCAGCTACGCGGAAAACGCCGAAGTGTTGCTCGATCACCAGCGCACCGACGACGCTCGCGGCAACCTCAAACTGATCAGCGAACTGACCGGGCGCATGGCCTCGATCATCGCCCACCTGCGTGCTTTCGCCCGTCGTGATCGACATGCGCCGGAAAGCGTCGCCCTGCAACCGGCACTCGACGATGCGCTGGCGTTGCTGGCCAAGCGCCGACGCAGCATGGAAGTCGAACTGATTCGCGACCTGCCGGCCGCCACCCTGTGGGTCGAGGCCGGCGAAACCCGTCTGCGCCAGGTGCTCGGCAATCTGCTGGCCAACGCCCTCGACGCGCTGACCGAAAAAGGTCCGCCGCGCAAACTGTGGCTGAGTGCCGAATCCACCGCCGAGGGCGTCAATCTGTACATTCGCGACAACGGCCCGGGGTTCTGCATGGAAGCCCTCGGCCGCGCCAGCGAGCCTTTCTACACCACCAAGACTCGCACTCAGGGCCTTGGTCTGGGATTGGCGATCTGTGAAACCCTGATGCGCGCCTTTGGCGGTGAACTGTCGTTCGCCAACCACAAGCAAGGCGGCGCCTTGATCACCCTGCGGCTGCGCGCCGGCGCGCCCGGGGTCAGCCTGCAACCGTCCGAGGATCGAAGTGCATGACCATCGACAATCGCATTCAGGTGGTGTTGATCGACGACGATCCACACCTGCGTCAGGCCCTCGGCCAGACTCTGGATCTGGCCGGCCTGAAAATCCTGCCGCTGTCCGAAGCCCAAGGGCTGGCCGGACAACTGGAACGTGACTGGCCGGGCGTAGTGGTCAGCGACATCCGCATGCCGGGCATGGACGGCCTCGAATTGCTCAGCGAATTGCACGCTCAGGACCCGGAGTTGCCGGTATTGCTGATCACCGGCCACGGCGATGTGCCGCTGGCGGTGCAGGCCATGCGTGCCGGCGCCTATGACTTTCTGGAAAAACCTTTCGCCAGCGATGCCCTGCTCGACAGCGTGCGCCGCGCCCTGGCCCTGCGCCGACTGGTGCTGGACAACCGCAGCCTGCGGCTGGCCCTCAGTGACCGCAATGAACTGAGCGCGCGACTGGTCGGCCAATCGGCGCCGATGCTGCGCTTGCGTGAGCAGATCGGTTCGCTGGCGGCGACCAAGGCTGACGTGCTGATCCTTGGCGAAACCGGCGCCGGCAAAGAGGTGGTCGCTCGGGCGCTGCATGACCTGTCGAGTCGGCGCAACGGCCCGTTTGTCGCGATCAACGCCGGGGCGCTGGCCGAGTCGGTGGTCGAAAGTGAGCTGTTCGGCCACGAACCCGGCGCCTTCACTGGCGCGCAGAAACGCCGGATCGGCAAGTTCGAATTCGCCAATGGCGGCACGCTGTTCCTCGATGAAATCGAAAGCATGAGCATGGATGTGCAGGTCAAACTGCTGCGCATGCTGCAAGAGCGTGTGGTCGAGCGTTTGGGTGGCAATCAACTGATCCCGCTGGATATCCGCGTGATCGCCGCAACCAAGGAAGACCTGCGTCAGGCTGCCGATCAGGGTCGCTTCCGCGCCGACTTGTACTACCGACTCAACGTCGCACCGCTGCGCATTCCGCCACTGCGCGAACGCGGCGAAGATGCGTTGGTGCTGTTCCAGCATTACGCAGATGAAGCCAGCGCCCGCCACGGTTTACCGCCCCACGAACTGCAACCGGGGCATCGCGCCTTGCTGCTGCGCCACCCCTGGCCCGGCAACGTGCGCGAACTGCAGAACGCCGCCGAACGCTTCGCCCTCGGCCTCGAACTGGCGCTGGATAACACCGAACCCGGCAGTGGCGGCACCACCGTGGAAGTGTCCGGCGGCGGCCTCAGCGAGCAGGTGGAAAACTTTGAAAAATCACTGATTGCTGCCGAACTGGCGCGCTCTCACAGTTCGGTGCGCAGCCTCGCGGAGGCGCTGGGTCTCCCGCGCAAAACCCTGCACGACAAGCTGCGCAAGCACGGTCTGAATTTCGGTGACAGCAATCAGGGGGACGACGCCGAATGAGCATCAACAGTGAGTATCTGGAAGCCGTCCTCCATCACGACATTCCGCTGACTCGGGACATGCGCCTCAAAGTGCTCGACTGGCGCGAACAACAGTTGAGTCTGCACCTGCCGCTGGAACCCAACGTCAACCACAAGAGCACCATGTTTGGCGGCAGCCTGTATTGCGGCGCGGTGCTGGCCGGTTGGGGCTGGTTGCATTTGCGCTTGAAGGAAGAAGCGATTGAAGACGGGCACATCGTGATTCAGGAGGGGCAGATCAGTTATCCACTGCCAGTGACTGGCGACGCGATTGCGATCTGCCCGGCGCCGAGTGCGGCGGTATGGAAAAAGTTTCTGACGATGTATCAGCGTTACGGGCGGGCGCGGTTGACCCTGCATACGCGGATCGTCAATGCGGGGAGTGATGAAGCAGCGGTGACCTTTACCGGGCAGTACGTTTTACACCGCTGAAGCAAAAGATCGCAGCCTTCGGCAACTCCTACAGGGAAATACGAAATCCAGTGTAGGAGCTGCCGCAGGCTGCGATCTTTTGATCTCAAGTACGCGCCAGTTCCAGCAACTTCGCCCGCCATGCAGCCTTCGCCGGCAGCGCCAGAAAGAACTCGTTCAGCAACGATTCCCGCGCCGGATAACTGAACGCTTCACCGCGCAGATCCAGCACCTCACCACCCGCCCCTTCCAGCACGCCCTGCGCTGCTGCGGTGTCCCACTGCGAGGTCGGTGCCAGTCGCGGATAGCAATCCGCCGCGCCTTCGGCCAGCAGGCAGAATTTCAGCGAACTACCGATGTTCGCCAGTTGCAATTCACCCAGGCTGGCACTCAGGCCGGCAAGCAAACGCTCCTGCTCCGGACTGGAATGTCGACGGCTCGCCACCACGGTAAACGCTTCACCCGGCGCCAAGACATCGCGCACCGCGATTTCCACAGGCGTGCCATCCGTATCCCCGCGCCACGCGCCGAGACCTGCACCGCCGACATAAAAGCGGCCATTGGTCGGCATCGATACCACGCCGAACACCACTCGACCGTTTTCGATCAGCGCGATATTGACGGTGAACTCTTCACTGCCGTTGATGAATTCCTTGGTGCCATCCAGCGGATCCACCAGCCACCAGCGCTGCCAGCCGGCACGCACGCTTTGCGGGATGTCCGCATCTTCTTCGGAAAGGATCGGAATCGTCGAGTCCAGCGCGGTCAGACCGGCGACGATCACATGGTGCGCAGCCAGGTCGGCTGCAGTCACCGGCGAATCATCAGCCTTGGAGGTAACCGTCACGTTGGCGCGCCAGAATGGCAGAATCGATTCGCCAGCCTTCAATGCCAGCTCAACCACCGGCGCCATCAATGGGTGGGGAAATTTCACCGATATCTCACTCATGGCTGAAAGAATCCGCGCTGGGTCAGCAAGTCGCGGGTCAGGTACAACGCCGCGAGGGCGCGCCCTTCACTGAAACTCGGGTTTTGCGCCAGGGCAGAAAGTTCGCGCAGGTTGACCTTGTCGACGCGCATTGGCTCGGGCTCGTCGCCCTCCAACTGCTCCTCATACAGATCAGTGGCCAGCACCACCTGAATCTTCTGGCTCATGTAACCGGGCGACAGCGACAGCTCGGTCAGATGCTCCAGTTGCCGGGCGCCATAACCTGCCTCTTCCTTAAGCTCGCGCTCGGCGGCTGCCAGCACATCTTCGCCCGGCTCGATCAGGCCCTTGGGCAAGGACAGTTCGTACTCGTCGGTACCGCCGCAGTATTCCTCGATCAGTACCGCGTGCTCGGCATCCAGCATCGCCACGATCATCACCGCGCCGTAGCCAGCGCCTCTGCCGACCAGACGCTCGTACGTGCGCTCCACGCCGTTGGAAAAGCGCAGCTTCAATTCTTCGACGCAGAAAATCCGGCTGGTGGCGACGATCTCGCGGGCAAGTACAGTAGGTTTCTGGCGCATGCAAAGCTCCTTGGCGTGAACGCGCTACTATAACGCGGCTTTCCCGATTATTTACGTCGGATATCTTTCTACCGCTCGAGACGTTGCCATGCCTTCTTTACCGTGGTCTGACATTGATACCGTTCTGCTGGACATGGACGGCACGCTGCTGGATCTGCACTTCGACAACCATTTCTGGATGGAACACCTGCCGCAGCGTTACGCCGAACTGCACGGGGTTAGCCGGGCGATGGCCGAAATGGAATTGCAGCCGCTGTTCGAGCGCCATGCCGGGCAATTGCAGTGGTATTGCCTGGATTTCTGGAGTGCCGAGCTGAAGTTGTCGGTGCGCGAATTGAAACTGGAAACCGCGCACCTGATCGCCCTGCGCCCGGACGCCGATACGTTTCTGGCAGCGATCAAACGGGCCGGCAAACGCGTGGTGATGATCACCAACGCGCATCGCGACTCACTGTCGCTGAAGCTGGAGCGGATTGAACTGGCGCCGTATTTCGAGCGTTTGATCAGTTCTCACGATTACGGCTACCCGAAGGAAAACCCGCAGTTCTGGGATGCCTTGCAGGCGGATATCGATTTTGATCCGGCGCGCAGTCTGTTCATCGACGACACGTTGCCGATCCTGCGCAGTGCACGGAATTTCGGCGTGGCGCATTTGTTGGCGGTGAAAGAGCCGGACAGCCGCAAAGGGCCGAAAGACACCGCCGAGTTTGCAGCGGTCGAGGATTACCGGGATTTGATTGCCGGGCTCTGAAACCGGGTTGCCCCAATCGCCAGCAGGCTGGCTCCCACATTGGAACGCATTTCAATGTGGGAGCCAGCCTGCTGGCGATAGCAGTTCGCAGGTTTACTCAGGGATACGCAGCGTCTGCCCTGGATAGATTTTGTTCACATCCTTGAGCATTGGTTTGTTGGCATCGAAGATCTTCTGATACTTGTTGGCGTCTTTATACACTCGCAGAGAAATCGCGCTCAGCGTGTCGCCCTTCTGGACCACGACAAACTGCGCAGCAGCCAGCACCGGCCCAGTCACAGTGATCTGGTCATCGACGCTACCCACACCTGCAACGTTACCCAACGCGAGAAGGATTTTTTCCTTCTCTTCCTGAGTGGATGCCTCGCCTGTGGCAATGACTTTCTCGCCATCGACCTTCACCTGGATTTTCGATGTGTCGATGCCCGTCAGTGCATCCTGTACGTGCTTCGTCAGCGCATCACCGTTGGCCTGTGCCTTGTCCGGCGTCAGCGCATCGAGGATTTTCTCACCGGCTTCTTTGATAAAGCTGAATAGGCTCATCGTGTTCTCTCCATGGAATAAAGGGGTCAGACGTCCAAGCCTAGACCACGCCAGAGAAACCCGGTTCCAAGCCGACCAATGACCCACCCCGGCCCAAGCGTTAGAATCGTCCACCCCACCCACATCCCCCCGGAGCGAAGATGGACATCAAGCAGCTGAAATTCCTCATCGCCCTCGACGAAACCCGCCACTTCGGCCAGGCCGCCGCGCGTTGCCACATCACCCAACCGACCCTGTCGATGCGCCTGCGCAGTCTCGAAGAAGAACTCGATTTGCCATTGGTCAATCGCGGCCAACGCTTTGAGGGGTTCACTGCGCCGGGCGAGCGCGTGCTGGCGTGGGCGCGCACGGTGCTGGCGGCTTACGACGGTTTGCAGGCGGAAGCAGCGGCTTGTCGCGGTAATCTGATCGGGACGCTGCGTCTGGGCGTGGTGCCGCTGTCGAGTTTCGATCCATTGCCGCTGATGCAACGTCTGCACGCTGCACACCCGAACCTGCGCTTCGAACTGTCGGCGCTGAGTTCCGAACAGATCCTCGAACAGTTGGCGAACAACCGTATCGACCTCGGTGTGTCCTACCTCGAACGTCTGGATAGCGAGCGATTCGACTCTCTGGCCCTCAGCGAAACCCGCATGGGCCTGCTCTACGACCAGCGCTCCTTCAGCTTCGGCGAAGCACCGTTGAGCTGGGAATCGCTGATCGAACTGCCGCTGGGCATGCTGACCAGCGGCATGCATTTTCGTCAGTCCATCGACCACAACTTCCACAGCCGTGGCCTGACCCCGCAACCGTTGCTGCAAACCGACGCCGTGCATCAATTGTTACAAGCTGTGCACGGCGGTTTCTGCTGCGCGATCATGCCGCTGGAGGGGGGGCTGGAAAAGCTCACCGATCACTTGCGCCTGCAACCGATTGAAAACGCCAGAACTCTTGCGCCACTGGGCCTGATCATGCGCCGTGGCGCCCCACGTTCAGCGCTGGCCGAAGCCTGTTTTGCGCTGTATCAACAATCACCAACGGCAGCCTGATCGACGACATCTATCAATAGATCGACACTAGCGATTAGACGCGACATGTTGCCGCGCCTAGTCTTAACGGTGATCAATCCGTCGGTGATGCCATGAACGCCAAGCGCCCAGCCTGCGCGGCGCCTGCAATCGAAACGCCCGCGCCCGCCGCTAGCCAGACCTACAGTTACAGCGATATGCAACGCAATGAATCGGCCAGCACCGCGCTGGCCGAGGAAGTCGCGTTGGCGATTGCCTACAACGGCATCAGTCAGGCGGTGATGCTGGTCACGCCAACCGATCTGGAAGACTTCATCGTCGGCTTCAGTCTCGGCAGCGGCATCATCGAAGACGCTACCGACATCTATGACCTGCAACTGACCGGCGCCGGTTCAGCGCAATACGCGCAAGTGACCATCGCCAACCGCGCCTTCTGGAATCTCAAGCAACAGCGTCGGCAACTGGCCGGCACCAGTGGTTGCGGACTGTGCGGCGTCGAAGCGGTGGAACAGGCTCTGCCCGACCTCAAAGTATTGCCCGGCGCACCGTTGCCACCGATTGAATGGCTCGACGGCCTGCGCCAGCGCATCGGCGCGTTCCAGCCACTCGGCCAGCATTGCGGCGCGGTGCACGCAGCGGTGTTCATGAACGCCAGCGGCGAGTTGCTGCTGGGCCGCGAAGACATCGGCCGGCACAACGCCCTCGACAAGCTGATCGGCGGCCTGATCCGCCAGAAGATCTCCACAACCGGCGGCCTGGCGATTGTCACCAGCCGTTGCAGTCTCGAATTGATCCAGAAAGTTTTGCGCGCCGGCATCCAGACTCTGGTCAGCCTGTCCGCGCCCACGGGCCTTGCCGTGCAATGGGCCCGTCGCCACAACCTCAATCTCATCCACCTGCCGCAGAAAAATGCGCCGCGGGTCTACAGCCCTGCGATGGAGAACCAAGCGTGAGCCAACATCATCAAGCCGACCAGAAACCCGTCCCGCGTTACAAGCCTTACAAAGGTGCTGCCGGTGGCTGGGGTGCGCTGATCAGTGTGGCCCAGGCCTGGTTGACCAGCGACAACGCGCTGAAAAACCTGCGCATGATGCTCAAGACCAACCAGAACGGCGGCTTCGACTGCCCGGGTTGCGCGTGGGGCGACTCGCCGGAAAGCGGCATGGTCAAGTTCTGCGAGAACGGCGCCAAAGCGGTGAACTGGGAAGCGACCAAGCGCCGGGTGGACGCCAAGTTCTTTGCCAAACACAGCGTTACCTGGCTGCTGGAGCAGAGCGACTACTGGCTCGAATATCAGGGTCGCCTGACCGAGCCAATGGTCTACGACGCCGAGACCGACCGCTATAAAGCCATCGCCTGGGACGACGCCTTCGCGCTGATCGGCAAGCACCTGCGAGCGCTGCCTAGCCCTGATCTGGCCGAGTTCTACACCTCGGGTCGCGCCAGCAACGAAGCGGCGTACCTGTATCAATTGTTTGTGCGCGCCTACGGCACCAACAACTTCCCTGACTGCTCGAACATGTGCCACGAGGCCAGCGGTGTGGCACTGGCGCAGAGTGTCGGCGTCGGCAAAGGCACCGTGACCTTCGATGACTTCGAACACGCGGACGCGATTTTCGTCTGGGGCCAGAACCCCGGCACCAACCACCCGCGGATGCTCGAACCGCTGCGCGAAGCGGTCAAACGCGGTGCTCAAGTGGTGTGCATCAATCCGCTGAAAGAGCGTGGTCTGGAACGCTTTCAGCATCCGCAACACCCGATCGAAATGCTCACCAACGGCGACAAACCGACCAACACCGCGTATTTCCGCCCGGCACTGGGCGGCGACATGGCGCTGCTGCGCGGCATGGCCAAGTTCCTCCTGCAATGGGAGCGCGACGCGCAGAAGGCCGGTGCGCCAGCAGTGTTTGACCATGACTTCCTCAACGAACACAGCGCCAATGTGCTGGAGTACCTCGGCGCCGTTGACGATACGCCGTGGGAGCAGATCGTTGAGCAGTCGGGCCTGACGCTGGTGGAAATCGAGCAAGCGGCGCGCATGTACGCCAAAGGCAAGAACGTGATCATGTGCTGGGCGATGGGCATCACTCAGCATCGCCATTCGGTGCCGACCATTCAGGAAATCGCCAACCTGATGTTGCTGCGCGGCAACATCGGCAAGCCCGGCGCAGGTCTGTGCCCGGTGCGTGGCCACAGTAACGTGCAGGGCGACCGCACCATGGGCATCAACGAGCGTCCGCCAGTCGCGTTCCTTGATTCGCTGGAGCGTCGCTTCCAGTTCAAGGTGCCACGCCATAACGGGCACAACGTGGTCGAGGCGATTCACGCGATGGCCGAGGGCCGCGCCAAAGTCTTCATCGGGCTGGGCGGCAACTTTGCCCAGGCCACGCCGGACAGCCCGCGCACATTCGCTGCGCTGAGCAATTGCGACCTGACCGTGCAGATCAGCACCAAGCTCAATCGCAGCCACCTGGCGCATGGCAAGAACGCGTTGATCCTGCCGTGCCTGGGGCGTACCGACATCGATATCCAGACCGAAGGCCCGCAAGCGGTCACCGTCGAAGACTCGTTCAGCATGGTCCACGCTTCCAACGGCCAGTTGCAGCCGCTGTCGAACCAGATGCGTTCGGAGCCGGCGATCGTCGCCGGTATTGCTGCCGCTACTCTAGGCAGCAAACCGGTGGACTGGAACTGGCTGGCGGCCGATTACGCACGCATCCGCGACCTGATTGCCGACACCATTCCCGGCTTCAAGGACTTCAACGAGAAGCTCAAGAATCCGGGCGGTTTCTATCTCGGTAACAGCGCTGGCGCGCGCAAGTGGAACACCCCATCGGGTCGCGCCAATTTCCGCGCAAACCTGCTGCCCAAGGATCTGGTGCACGAACGCACTCGCGCCACCGGGCAACTGCCGGATCTGATCATGCAATCGATGCGTTCTCACGATCAGTACAACACCACGATTTATGGCCTCGACGACCGTTATCGCGGGGTGAAAGGCCAGCGTGATGTGCTGTTCGCCAACGAGGCCGACATCATTCGCCTGGGCTTCCGACCGGGGCAGAAAGCCGACATCGTGTCGCTATGGGACGACGGTCGTGAGCGTCGGGTGAAAGGCTTCACCCTGTTGGCGTTTGATATCCCGGCGGGGCAGGCAGCGGCTTACTACCCGGAAGTCAATCCGTTGGTGCCGCTGGAGAGCACTGGCGACGGAAGCCATACGCCGACATCGAAGTTCATTGCGATCCGTCTGGAAGCGGCGAGTGAGACCGGACTGATCATGGCCAAGTCGGCTTGATGTGTTGCTCGCGAAGGCGGTAGTCGATTCAGCAGATTTCTTTGTACCCTGCACCTTTCAAACGCCCACAAAAAAGGCCGCTTTTGTATAAAAGCGGCCTGTCCGAAGTAGCTAAAGACCAGCGAAAATCGGTTAAGTTCCGCATATAAAACAGTAACTTGCGAAATTGTATACAAGTCGTGTTATTCGTCGGATTTCGATTGTCACGCTTGTTACACAGCCTCAGGATCGGCGCCGTCATCCCTTTGAGGCTCCTCTATGAAGTTCTCCTCGATTCTCTTGTTGTCCCTTGGCCTGGTCAGTGGCTTCGCTTCTGCCGGAGGCACCACCGAAGCAGGTGTGGGCGGCGCATTGGGCGGGGTTCTTGGCTCGGTCGTCGGTCAATCGTTAGGCGGCAATACAGGTTCCACCATTGGCGCAGCCCTGGGCGGCGCGGGTGGTAGCGCAGTTGGCGCCAACAAACACAGCCGTGGCGAAGCAGCCATTGGCGGTGCGCTGGGCGCAGCGGGCGGTAACGTGGTCGGCCGCAGCATGGGCGGCACCACCGGCAGCCTGATCGGCTCCGCAGCAGGTGGCGGCGCCGGTGGCGCGCTGGGTAACTACATGGGCAACAAGAGCAATGACGATGACCGTCATTACGATCGTGGCCGTGACCGTGATCGTCGCTACTATCGCGACGACCACCGTGGTCGTGGGCATGCCTATGGCCACCGCAAGCATCACCGCTACTACCGCGACTGAGGCTTCGCTTCCTCGGCCGGTACAGAACAATCGCAGCTCCCCCGGGCTGCGATTTTTTTTGCCCGAAGCTAAACCACCAATCGCTCCAGTGCCTGGCGTAATCCGGAAGGAATCGCTACAGGCTGATTGGATGCCCGATCGACAAAAACATGGACGAATCGCCCCGCCGCGCAGGCCTCGCTTTCGCCGACCTTGAACACCGCCAGTTCGTATTGCACCGAACTATTGCCCAACTTGCCGACCCGCAAACCGATCTCGATCAGATCAGGGAAAGCAATCGAGGCAAAATAATCACACGCCGAACTGACCACAAAACCCACCACCTCGCCGTCATGGATATCCAGCCCACCGACCTGAATCAGATAGGTGTTAACGGCGGTGTCGAAGAAGCTGTAGTAGGTGACGTTATTGACGTGACCGTAGGCGTCGTTGTCATGCCAGCGCGTAGTGATTGGCTGGAAGTGCGGGTAGTCGGTGCGTTGATTCATTCGAAACTCTCATCTGATCGCCCTCACGCTGACCGTGAGAACGACCACTATACCTGTGGGAGCGGGCTTGCCCGCGAAGGCGCCCGCACAGACCGCATCACTCAACGGTCAGCGAACCCTTTCCCCTGAGCCGCAAGTTCACCAATCAACCGCGCAGGCTTCCACTGATCGCCCTGCCGCGTTTCCAGCGCCAGCAACCGCTGATGAATATCCACCAGCCCCTGCTGATCTGCCCAGGCCATCGGCCCGCCTTTGTCCGCCGGGAAGCCATAGCCATTCAGGTACACCAGATCAATATCGTGCGCCGACCCGGCAATGCCTTCCTGGAGGATCTTCGCCCCTTCGTTGACCAATGCCAGCAGGCTGCGTTCCAGAATCTCCTCAGGGCCAATCTCCCGGCGCTGGAAGCCCAGCGCTTCGCTGACCTCCAGCACCAGTGCATCGACCTCAGGGTCGTGTTCGGCCTGACGGCTGCCCGGCTCGTAATGGTAGTAACCATTACCGGACTTCTGGCCGAAGCGGCCCATTTCACACAAGCGGTTATCCACCTGAACCTCCGGCGCATCCTGACCTTTACCGGCCAGTTCACGAGCGCGCCATTCCAGATCAATGCCGACCACGTCGTACATACGGAACGGCCCCATGGCAAAACCGAAACCCTGCAGCGCCGCATCGACCTGCTGTGGATAAGCGCCTTCCAGCAACATCTTGCGTGCCTCAAGTGCATACGGATGCAGCATCCGATTGCCGATAAAACCATGGCAGTTGCCCGAAACCACACTGACCTTGCCCATACGCTTACCGAGCGCCAGCGCCGCTTCCAGTGCTGCCGGAGAGGTCTGCGCACCGCGAACGATTTCCAGCAGTTTCATAATGTGCGCCGGGCTGAAGAAATGCAGGCCCAGCACTTGCGTCGGACGCCGTGTCGCGGCGGCAATCGCATCGATATCCAGTGCCGAAGTATTGCTCGCGAGCAACGCTTCAGGCTTGAGCAATCCATCCAGTTCGCGGAAGATTTTCTGCTTGAGCTCAAGATTTTCGTACACCGCTTCGATCACCAGATCGACATCACGGATGGCGGCGTAATCCGCTGCCGCCGTCACCCGGGCGATACGCGCATCCGCCTCGGCCTGATCGATACGACCCTGACGCACGTTGTGCGCATAGGTGTCGGCCACCGTGGCCAAGGCCTGCTCAAGCATCTGCGGATTGTTATCGACCCACCGCACCGCAACGCCTGCATTGGCCAGGCACATGACAATGCCACGGCCCATGGTGCCCGCACCGATCACGGCGGCCTGCTGAATATCGAAAGACGTCTGGCTCATATTGTTCTCTTGTGGGTGATCCAAAGACTGGTCTCACCATAGTCAGCCATCGACGGAAATTGAAGTTTATTACCGTGATGATCGACATTCAGCGGATGGATGCAGCTCCGCCCACGCCCGCACTTCAGCGTAGGGATACTCCTCCAGCGCCGCATACCCGGAAATCGTCCGTGCCTTGAGCTTGGTGAACAGTGGCACGCTGATCCCGCAGAGAAACCGCGTCAGCCGCTCCGCTGAAGGCGCATTGCCGGTGTGTTGCTCATGCCTGTGGATAAATTCCTCGCACAGCACATCGAAACTCTTATCCACAAGCGGCGGCAGTTCCGGTGGCGCCGGCAACCGGGCGATGTCCCCGTGACATACCGAACAATGGCCGCAATGTTCGGGCGCATTGTGGTCGCCGAAATACTCGGCCAGTCGATAACCCAGGCAATGTTCAGTGGCGAACAGCTCCAGCATCGCGTGAATCCGCGCGATTTCAGTTTGTTCATGGCGGGTGAAATAGCTGTGCAATTCAGCACTCAAGGCATCGCTGTCGAAGTCGCTGTGCAACAGACTGTAAACCTCGGTCATCTGCTTGCTTTCCAGTTCGACCCAGCCCTTCTCCTGAAAGTAATCCAGCGCCTTCACCACTCGATTGCGCTCGGCTGAATACTGCTCGTACATCGCATCAAAATTCACCGTGGCCCATGTGCGCGCACGATTTGAAGTCTGGATGATCGCCGCAACGAAATCCCTGCGCTCACCTTCAAACCGCTCAAGCAGCGCCTCCGGTTCCAGCAGATATTTGAAGCGGTATTCGGCGTAATAGGCGTAGCGCGGTGCGATCAGCTCACGCAACTCCAACTGCACCAGCAAAGTCTTCAGCGGCAAGGCGCGAATGTTGCTCTGATCCGCCAATGGTCCGAGCAGAAATTCCCACTGACCTTCCGGGGCCGATGCCTTCAATTCGTCGAGCACAAAATGAATGCCATCGCGCTCCGGAGTATCGCCGTAGACGAAGTTTTCCAGCACGTTGAGGCTGTCGCGGTTAGCCAGCACCAGACAATCCGATGGCTGCCCGTCGCGCCCTGCTCGGCCGATTTCCTGACTGTAGTTTTCGATGGATTTGGGCAGGTCGAAATGCACCACGTTGCGGATGTCACTCTTGTCGATGCCCATGCCGAACGCGATGGTGGCGACGATGCAACTGGACTGTCCGCCCATGAAGCGTTTCTGGATCGCTTCACGCTGGTCATGAGGTAAACCGGCGTGATACGCCTCGGCCTGAATGCCGTTTCGCTCAAGGTGTTCAGCGATGTGCTCAGCGGTTTTCTGCAGGGTCACATAAACGATGCTCGGCTGGCCGGGACGCGCGGCCATCCACTCGACCAGACGTCGCCGTTTGTCCTGACCGCGCACCGGCTCCACCAGCAGATTGAGGTTGGGCCGATAGAAACCGGTGGTCACCACATCCTCGGCGGCGATAGCGAATTTGGTCTGCATGTCGGCAATGACTTTCGGCGTCGCCGTGGCCGTCAGCAGCAGGGTTTGCGGGATATTGAACTGACGCTGGTAGTCCGGCAGCTTGAGATAGTCGGGGCGGAAATTGTGGCCCCATTCCGAGATGCAGTGCGCCTCGTCCACCACCAGCAACGAGATCGGCACCTGCTGCAGGAAGTTGCGGAAGCGCTCGTTCTTCAGGCGCTCCACGGAAATCATCAGGATCTTCAATTCACCCGAACGGGCGCGGGCCATCACATCGTTGGCGTCATCACGACTCTGCGCCGAATCGATACTGCCGGCACTGATGCCGTGGCGTTGCAAAAAGGCCAGTTGATCCTGCATCAGCGCCAGCAACGGCGAAACCACCAGGGTCAGATGCGGCAGCATCAGCGCCGATAATTGATAGCAAAGAGACTTGCCCGAGCCGGTGGGAAAGATCGCAGCCGCCGAGCGTCCGGCCAGCACCGCGCTGATCGCGGCCTCCTGCCCGGGGCGAAACTGTGGATAACCAAAAACCTGTTCCAGGGTGTTGTGCATTCGCTGTCACTCCGTTGACCGCTGTCATGCCAACAGCCTAGCGGGCGATCACAGCGAGTCGAGAAAAGGCCGGGGGCAATTCGATACGGAATGATACAGCGAATGGCGCGATCAACACGCCACCCTGTGGGAGTGAGCTTGCTCGCGAAGAGGCTCTTCAGAACGACACAAAATTAAACACCTCAGGGATGCAAAACCGCCACACGCAGTTGCTCATCCAGCATCTGCTCATGCACACCCTGGCTCTTGCTCGCCCACAGCGCATGGGCCGGGCTGATGTCGCCAGTAAATGCCGCCGCCAGTTGCCGCAATTCGGCGACACTGCGCACACGCGGGCAAAACGGCTGATCGTCGCAGTTCTGACTGGCGTTGCGATAGGTACTCAGCAAGCGATCCCACAGACCGTCGCGCACTTGCCTGATCGACTTGAGTTGAACGTGCGGCACGCCGAGCCGCTGTTCAAGCCCCTTCTCATCCAGCGCTTCGCAGGCGAGCAGCGCTTTGGCGAACATCAGCACTTCGCCACGCGAAGCCGTGTCCACACTGGCCTGACTGGTGAGCGCATCGGGCCAGCCGGTACGTTCCAGATTGGCGAACATCAGTGCGTTGGCCGCATCCGACGCCAACGCCAAACGACAGCCGCTGGCCCACAGCAACAAAATCGAGGCCATTCGTAGCCATTGCATACCTAATTCCCTTTAAGCGTGTGTCGGACGTATGGAAACGCCCTACGGATTCTGGCGCGCACCATACAGAGATTTACTGCGAATCGCCTGACAAACCCGTGGGAAATTTTCCCTCTAAGGGTTTTGCCCTGAAAAAGCCACGAAACCTCGTAGGGCAAATGCCCGAACCCCGGAAAAACCCCTACAAACTCTGTCCATCGCGGCTGTCTTGTCGCTGCGTGTAACGCACTTCTATAGTGGCCGGCGCAGCTGGAAATACCGGAGCGAATTCGTACAGGACACATCCACCCATGAACACGTACAACCCACTGATCCACCGTTACCGCCCATTAAAAACCAACTACAGCGATAACCCTGTACTGGTCGTCGATACCCAGGCCCGTCACTCTGATCTGCTCGATGCCGCTCACCAACGTATCCGCGCGGCCAGCGACTTGCTGGAAACTCTTTACTGCTTGTGTTTCAAACAAGCCGACGTAAAGGATATCCCCAACATCATCAACGCCCTTTATTTACTGACACAGGATGGCTGCGAACTACTGGAAGTTGCAAAACAACAACTAACACCCCACCCCTGATAACACAGAAAATAAATCCGGTAACAATCAACTACTTTATTATAAAAACCATCAACATTAGCTTGCTCCTACTTTAATAGAGAGCAACAACATGACTACATTAACTATATTTTTTTGTGGCACCGGTTCTACCAAGTTCGATACCACCAATGAAAACTTCTGGAATGGTGAACTGGTTTCCACCCTCGCCTCGCACCATTCCGGTCGCGAGTTCGCGGAATGGATCGTGGTCGACGGCCCCGGCACCAGCAACCTGCAAGCCGACGAACTGTTCACCAAGTCCGCTGACTACGGCCTAAGTGGCACGCTGTTCGGCAAGGGCTGGGAGGAAAACGTACTGCACGCGGTCAACATCATCAAGGGCAAGTGCGACTGGCAGCGCGAGCAGTTGACCGAAGCTGAGTACAACCGCCTTAAAGCCGCCGGCATTCCCATCGAAGATGTAAAAGCCGAAGGCTCGTGGTTCTGGCGTAAATATAACTACGGTGATCGCAGCGTAACCAATCAAAAGTTGCAAGAGCAGATCATCAAAACTTTCCGTAAAGATGGAATCATTCCAACTCAAGTCAATCTCGTGGGTTGGAGTCGCGGCGGTATCAGCTGCCACATGCTGGCCAACGCAATGTTCAAGGACAACGCACTGAAAAACATTCCGGTCAATATCCTTGCGATTGATCCTGTACCGGGTATCGGCAACTTTCAGGAGCAACGAGTCAAACTTAACGCCAACGTCAAAGAGTATGTAGGCTTCTACGCCCGGGATGAACGCTCCAAAGGTTTCAGCTGCGTTATCCCGCAAACCGCCACAGGCACTCGAACCCACATCTTCCCCATCCCCGGTCGCCACGCCACCCTGGTGGGCAACGCTTCCGCCGATGGTGTTGCAGGTGCGAAAGTGCTCGCCGAGCCGGGACGTTTCGTTCGCCACTTTGCCGAGATTTGCCTCAAGCGCTGGGGCACTCCACTGACCAAACCGCTGAATCTGACCGACGCCGACCTCAAAGTCTGTGGCGACGCGATGGTCAAGGACGCAGCGAAATACAAGGCGATGGAAAAGAATTCCTATACCTGGTTCACCGAACTGGATCAGGGCGAACGCTATGTTTCGCTGGGCAGCAAAGGCGTGAGTTTTTCGTCGGTGAAGGGCGGGATTTATGCGCCGGATACCGGGTTGGCGACCAGCGTGCTGGATCTTGCGGCGTATCGGCATATTCGTTGAGGTGAAGCCGGGTGAACCTGACGAAAAATCCGACAGCCATTGCCTATCGAATCTTCGTCCCGTTCCTACACGCTCAGCCACTTTGTCTTCTATCGCTGCTCGTTAGCTCGAACCTATAGTCGTGACTGTCGCTGCCAAATCAGCGACTCGGGCTTGGTCACCTCAAATTGAGAGAGAAACTGCGCATGCCCTTGTATGCTTGCCGCCTTCTATATGTGCGGCACGCTTTATGGCGGCTGTGTTTGGGACGCTTCGGCGTACCTGGGGTTTATCTCTCTCCTTGGTTGACCAACCCGAACAAAGTCCGCCTCCCATCGTTTGGTCATGGTGGTGGTGGCTTTTGAAACGCCTATAGAGAGAGAAGAACAATGAAATCATGGAACTCGCTCACCACCGATCGATACCGCCCACTCGAATCCAGCCTCACCGACACGGACGCTGAGTCTTCGGATCGCTCTCACGGCTTACCTGAGAGCGATTAAGAAAAAGGTTATCAAACACAGGACTGACCATGAGCAAATTTTTTGATGAGCTGATAGAAAGCGTGCCGCACTTAAGTAGCAGTATTCTGGCTGTATATATAAAAAACAGCTGGAATAATGGCAGTTAACCAGAAACGCTGTCGCTCATCTTCCACAAACGGCAACCTTCAACTTAAGTGCTATTATTCTGGCAGTTAAGGCTAAAAAATGAAGGAATACTGCCACATGGCCAAGAAAACAGCGCCACTTTTGCCTTCCTCCACTCGACTGCTGTCCGAATTTGGCGAACGGCTGAAGCTGGCTCGTCTACGCCGCAAGTTGACGGCCAAGCAGGTCGCTGAACGAGCAGGAATGTCGCTGACCACCTTGCGCAATCTGGAGTCGGGTGAATCCGGAGTAACCATCGGTGCTTATTTGTCGGTCATGCAGGTGCTGGGGCTGGAAAAAGATCTGAACCAGCTTGCCGCGACCGACGAAACGGGTCGCCAAATACAGGATGCTCAATTAGTGCCCGCATCAAGATCCCCGACCAAAAAGCCGCAACGAGTACGCGGCGTCAGCGCGGTAAAAAAAGCTGCATCTGATCACACGGGGACTCCAAGCGTCATCGATGCCGCTACCACCACAAAACTTCCGGCTGATTTCCCATTCAACACACACTCCCTTTCCGAACTGTTGAAGAAGAAAAAGCCAGGTACCGCAGGTGAGAAATGACGCTGATCGCTGTTTATGCTGACTGGGAATCGTTGAACGGCGCCAGACGTCTTGGATTTCTGCACGCAAGAAAAACACGTAACACCAACGTGTTTGAATTTGAGTATGACCCGAAGGCGCTAGCCGATCCGGAGTTGAATTTCACAACACTAGACCCACGAATCGGGCTTTTTCAAGGCCGCCAGTTCCCCGGTCAGCATCAGAGTCGTTTTGGCATCTTTGCAGACTCAAGCCCTGATCGGTGGGGTCAACTGCTGATGAAACGCCGACTGGAAAGGGATATTCGGGACGGTTTGGTTCCCAAGGACAGCAAGTTGTTCGAATCCGATTATCTTCTCGGCGTACATGACCAGTTCCGCGTCGGCGCCATACGTTACAAACTCAATGACGAGGGTAACTTTCTCGACGACCGCGACGGTATTGCCGCCCCGCCCTTTGTCGAGTTGCGAGCCTTGGAGCAGGCAAGCAGAGCTCTCGAAAACGATCCGGATAACACGGCAGCCGATGGCCGCGAATGGCTAAGAATGCTCATCGCACCCGGCGGCTCGCTAGGTGGTGCCAGACCCAAGGCCAGCGTCGTCGACGAGCACGGCCAACTTTGGATCGCCAAGTTCCCCAGCACGCGAGACGATTACGATGTCGGCGGATGGGAAATGGTGGTGAATGCTTTGGCGGACAACTGCGGATTACGCGTAGCAAGCGGCTTGGCCCGACGCTACGCGAGCGATCACCATTGCTTCCTGGTCAAACGCTTCGACCGAACCGAACGCGGCGGCCGACACCACTTTGCCTCAGCCATGACCATGACCGACCGCGTGGACGGTGATGACGCCTCTACAGGTGCCAGCTACCTGGAATTGGCAGAAGTCATCATGGAGCATGGTTCGCAACCCAATGCCGATCTTCGTGAGTTATGGTCGAGAATCGTCTTCAACATCATGGTTTCCAACACCGACGACCACCTGCGTAACCATGGTTTCATTCTCGACCCTGGTCGAGGCTGGCGACTGTCTGCGGCCTATGACATGAATCCGGTGGCGCACTCTGATGGGTTGAAGCTGAATATCACCGATGCGGACAACGCGCTGGATCTGGAGTTGGCTAGGGAAGTGGCGGAGTATTTTCGGATTGGCCGAAGCGATGTGGAGGCAATCATTGACCACTTCAGACTTACGATTGGTAACTGGCAGGAGGTAGCGGGTGCTTTGGGACTATCGAGGCGTGAGCAGGACAACATGGCTGCCGCATTTCGTGCCGTTTAATGCCCACAAAAAAGCCGCCTCAAGAGGCGGCTTTTTCATTCGCTGAAAACCGATCTTACAACTTCGGCCCAGCAGCCTTGATCGCGTCGCTCACTTCGAACTTCTTGAAGTTCTCGATGAACAGACCGGCCAGTGCTTTCGCGGCTTCGTCGTAAGCAGCCTTGTCAGCCCAGGTGTTGCGTGGGTTGAGCAGGTTGGTTTCAACACCCGAGACGGCCAGTGGCACGTCGAGGTTGATGGTGTCGAGATGTTCGGTTTCGGCACCGATCAGTGCACCACTCTGGATCGCTGCGATCACGGCGCGGGTGGTCGGGATGTTGAAGCGTTTGCCGACGCCGTAGCCACCGCCGGTCCAGCCGGTGTTGACCAGGTAAACCTTGGAGCCGAAGCCGCGGATGCGCTTGATCAGCAGCTCTGCGTATTCGCCAGCAGGACGCGGGAAGAACGGTGCGCCGAAGCAGGTGGAGAAAGTCGACTTGATGCCGCTGCCCGAACCCATTTCAGTCGAGCCCACCAGAGCGGTGTAGCCGGACAGGAAGTGGTAGGCCGCTTGTTCTTCGTTGAGGATCGACACTGGTGGCAGCACGCCGGTCAGGTCGCAAGTCAGGAAGATCACCGCGTTTGGCTCGCCACCGAGGTTCTTCTCGGAACGCTTGGCAACGTGCTCCAGCGGGTAGGCTGCGCGGCTGTTCTGGGTCAGGCTGACATCGGCGTAGTCGGCGTGCTTGGCATCGTCGATAACGACGTTTTCCAGGACTGCGCCGTGCTTGATGGCTTTCCAGATGACCGGCTCGTTCTTCTCGGACAAGTCGATGCATTTGGCGTAGAAGCCGCCTTCGATGTTGAAGACAAAACCTTAGCCCCAGCC
>NZ_JBIUXX010000048.1:44237-44675 GCF_044744235.1 Pseudomonas sp. NPDC087346 | reverse complement strand
ATCTCACCCATTTCGCCTTCGATTTCAGCCTTCGGTACCAGTGCTGCCACGGAGTCGACGATGATCACGTCTACCGCGTTGGAGCGCACCAGCATGTCGGTGATTTCCAGCGCCTGCTCGCCGGTGTCCGGCTGGGAAACCAGCAGGTCATCAACGTTTACGCCGAGTTTGCCAGCGTACTCTGGGTCGAGGGCGTGTTCGGCATCGACGAATGCGCAGGTCGCGCCGGCTTTTTGAGCCTGAGCGATCACGGACAAGGTCAGTGTGGTTTTACCGGAAGATTCAGGACCGTAGATTTCAACGATACGGCCTTTTGGCAGACCGCCGATGCCAAGTGCAATGTCCAGACCCAGAGAGCCGGTGGAGATAGCCGGGATCGCCTGACGGTCCTGATCGCCCATACGCATTACTGCACCCTTGCCGAATTGACGTTCGATC
>NZ_JBIUXX010000048.1:12653-44227 GCF_044744235.1 Pseudomonas sp. NPDC087346 | reverse complement strand
AATAAGGCCTGACGGCCAACACCTGTATAAGTAGCCAGTATTATTCCACAGCGTTCGCGGATCGCCTACCCCTGATTTTCGATTTCTCGTGCCGCTAGTCGCAGGAGCCCCTCTAGCGCGGCCTTCACCGTTTGTCGGCGGACCTCGTCACGGTTCCCGGCGAAATGCTGAACCTCGCTGGAAACCGTTTCATCCACGCCCCATGCCAGCCAGACCGTGCCCACCGGTTTGTTCGGTGTGCCACCGTCAGGCCCGGCCACACCACTGACCGCCACGGCGAACCGCGCCAGGCTTTTTTCCTGAGCGCCGATCACCATGGCCTCGACCACTTCGCGACTGACCGCGCCAACCGTCTCGAACAATGTTGGCGGCACGCTGAGTTGCTGGGTTTTCTGGCGGTTGGAGTACGTCACGTACCCGGCCTCGAACCATGCCGAGCTTCCGGGAATGCGGGTGATGGCTTCGGCAATCCCTCCACCGGTACAGGACTCTGCCGTGGTGACATGGGCATTGAGCACTTGCAGGCGTCGGCCAAGCTCGGCAGCCAATTGGGTGATCTCTTTCACGGCGCGCTCCGGATCAGATGGAATGAGTACCACCGTACACGAGCCGGTTGCGCTTTCAATACACAAGCTTATTCAAAATGTACCGGCGCGAGCGCTCTGATATAAGCCTGACACGCCTGCAAGGCAATCAGTCCACGGTCACCGGTGTCGGTGATGGCGATAATTCGTTGAGCATGCGCCGGGTCAAGTCGGGCGCGTACGGCTGCATGATCCACGCCGCCGGGGCCGGCGGTGGCTGGCACCCCGACGCCTGTGGCAAGGTCGCCGGCATCGATGAGGACTGACAGCCGCAGATCAGCAGTGGCAAGACGATCGCGCAGGCGATCCTGATCACGTTGGGCATCGCTGAGTGCTCGATAGTGGGTTTGTTCACTGGCCGAGAGTCTTTGCTCAAGGGCCAGACGTTTATCCTGCTCGGCCTGTTGCGCGGTGGCGGCGTTGAGGGTCAGTTGATTTAGGGTTTCGGCGTTTAATCGAGCCTGTTCGGCCAATTGTTTGCCGTAGCGCCAGTCCTGAAATTGCCAGGCCATTGCCGCCGACATTGCTGCCAGCAACAGGAGCCCGGCCAGGCGCCAGATATTCAGGCTGAAGGCAGGCATAACACCGCCCTCGCCCGCGCCCAGATTTCCAGGCGATCCTGCAAACCATTCAACCCGCCGTTGATACGCCGGGTGATGGTGTTGAACTGGTCACGGTCGGCCAGTTCGTTCAAGCCGTTCTGCTCCCAGAACCACGCAGCCGATTCAGCGGCCCATTGCGGCTGTTCCAACAGTTCGGGCAAGGACAACAGACGCTCATCGCCAAACAGCCCGAGGCTGCACTGGCGATAGTTGCTGCGACCAGTGATCTGGATCAGCCCGCGTCCACGGTACTTTTGCCCATCGCCATCGGCTTCGGGCGTGTTGCCCAGACGCAAGGCCAAGGTACCGGTGTCGTACTTGCTCAGGTATTGGTTGTTGCCCAGTTCGCGCACATATCGCAGTTGCCCCGACTCATGGCCAACCTGCGCGAGAAACGCGGCGATGCGTTTGGGCGTGTCGATGTGGCGGCGGGTCATGGCCGTGTTGAGTGCAGAAACAAAAACGCCCGCTTGGCTGCGGGCGTTGGGCATGATGGTTAATAGGTTGTTTTCAGTTATTTGCATAATGCGTGATCCTCCCTGGATGCTCCGATTGAATCATGGCTGGCGGACAATGCCTGCCAGCCTTTTTTTGCCAGAGTTTTCAGGAGTGCTGTCCGAGGCTATTTGTCTGGGCCACCTATAGACCGCGGTATCGAGCCCTCAATACTTGATGACATACAGCAAGGCCGTGTTCATCGGTCGCGCTTCATTACCACCCGACGCGGCGATAGATACGGTATGCGTGTGTTGACCCGCGGCATCCACTCCTACGTTGTGCGCATGGTTGCCATCCGCGACGATGCCGTGCGAATGCGCCGGTGCGTTGGTAGTAAAGTTGCGGTTGTAGGCAGGGGCCGAACTGGACCCCATGATGGAACCCGCCGTATTACCACCGTTGATAACCCCCTGCCCCCCCATGACCACATCGATGTTGAACGCACCACCGCCAACAACAGCGCCACCGTGAGAGTGCAATCCGGCAGCATCTGTGCGTGCCGCATGGGCATGGTTGCCAGCAGCGGCCGCCGACACATCATGAGTGTGGGAAGCATTCTGCCCCGCCTGCTTGCTGCCGAGTACTCGACCTGGATCGACACCGCGACCATCGTCCAGACCGCGGACAAACTCGCCACGAAGTTCCGGTACGTTGAAGGTATTGACACCGTCACCAGCGCCAAACCGGGTCCCAATCGCGGCAAACAGATTGGCGTACTGAGTTCTCGACACAGGCTGCCCGCTGCACTTGAGCCAACCACTGGGGGCGTCGACGGTGGCAACGGCTTTCACATCACCGACATCAGCCCCCAGTTGCCTTGCAACGCCAGTACTGGCGATCAGAATCCAGGCACCGCTGCCCACAGAACTGTTCCATTGCACCCAGGCGTCTCCCGTCGCAACGATTTCACCGGAGCGAAGGGGGGTATGGTCGACGCCGACAATGGGTTTGGCAATCGAACCGGCCACGGAGAAGGTACTGGCTCCGGTATTGGTATTAAGTGCCTTGAACCGCAAAACCATCCCATCGACCAGCGTGGTCGGAATAGGTGAATAGGTTGCTGCGTAGGCATTCGCCGTACCGGTGTCCAGGGCAAAATCGATGAGACCAGCCTGATTGATCTTGCGTATCGCCACCAGCAACTGCCCGAGATTGGCCTCGTCGGGTGTCAGCGCACCGGCCTTGATTACACCCAGCAATTCCTCGGTAACAGAATTGCCCCATACAGCCGGGATCAGCGATCCAGGGGTTCCGGCTACCGGATTTTCATCGACAAACTTGCCATTGACCAGCCCAACACTGGGCACACTTTTTGGATAATCCATTATTCAGTCCTTAATCGTAATTGATGTACACCTGGGTATGAGCCGGTGCACTGCGGTGAATGAGGCATTCCAGCGCCGAGCCTGGATTCATGCCGAAGCGTTCGCCCCAGTAACTGGCGCCAAAACGGCGCCCGCTCGACAGGCGCCCTCCGGTATTGAGGATCCACATGAACTGCGCTCGCCAAGTACCGAAGTGCGCCTGGCCGAAACGCGAACGCCCCATGCGCGGAACCCGAAGTTCGGAGACCGTGGCGTCTGGATATCCCTGGGTACGCGCAATTTCGACGAAATAGACCGCTGTCTGACCGCCTACCGCCAGCAACCGCCGGCGCACTGCAAGGCGTCGGTCGTCATAAAGTGGTGTGGCGCCCAGACAAGGGTCCGGCAAGTTCATTACTGCCTCCCAATCCGGCACCAATTCGCTGACGCCGGCCGGGTCCATCTCGTTGAGCAAATCAATTGCACGTCCATCAAGTCTTGCCAGTTCCTGCGCGATGCCCTCGAGCACCCGGTCCAGTTCCGGGACGCGCTCTGGCTCCCAGGCAGGGCCACTGGGCAACAGGCTTCTCAACTGGTTCTGGTACTGCGTGGCACTTCTCAAGACAGCCATTCGCACCCCCCGAAAGTCAGCAGTTGATTGCTGGCAGCCGTGACGTTTTCCGATGGCGAAACGAGCGAGTGATCTGTTTCACCCGTTGCACTGCTGATGGCCTCGTTGATATGACTCAGCAACAACGTCTCCCCCAGCCCCGCCTCTCGGTTGTGCAGATCACGCAATTGATTTTCGATTGCCGCACGGACAGCACTGGTATCCGGGGTGATACGCAGTTTGTAGTTCACCAGTACTTGCACTGGCGCCATGACATTGACATCGGCAGTCACCGGACGCAGCGGTTCGATGTAGGCCTGAACCTGCGCCAGTTGCTCTTCGTTTGGAATGGGCTGTACATCGTCGTCACGCATCACGAACACGCCGACAGTGCCCGGCCCAAGGAAATTGCCACGACACCAGGCGCGGGTAACACCCGGGCATTCCAGAGCCCACGTTTCGTAGTCTTGCGCTGAACCGCCATGAGGAATCAGACGGTAGGAGCGAATCACCCGGGCGCGCAGCGACTCGAGACTTTCCTCAGCCACCCCTCCCGTGAGCCCGGGTGGCTGGACTACGAAACTGTTGCCGACAATGCCGGCAATCGTTTGCACCAGGCTGAGCGTGAGTCCGGCCTCGGCATTGCCCACAGGGCCGGCGTCGAGTGCAGCGAGGCTGGTGTTGTTGATACCGTGGCGCAGGACACTCGAGGCCGTCACCTTGTAGGTACGCCCATCGCTCGCTTGCAACAGCGTATCGACATCCAGCACTGCACCAATCCTGGCATTGAATCTGACGGTACCGCTGGCAACTTGCGCGGGTTTGCGCGGCTGGTTCAAACGCAATGAAGCAATGCGTTCGAGAGTCGATTCATCCGCTGAGTCGGGCAGGATCTGCTCGGAAATCCAGTCGAGATAACCGTACAGACCATAAACAGCGCCGCCAAGCGTGCGGGCCAGTACTTGCGCATCGGACTGGCGCAGCGAATCGCTGGCCAGGTCGCTTTGGGCGCGTTTAATCAGCACCGGCAGCGAAGGGGTTTCAAACGGCATAGATCACCTGCCAACTGTTATCGGGGTTGATGTCCAGACGTTCGCCATCGGCCAGGGTCAAAACCGTGCGCAGGTTCAAGCGCTGGGCGTCGAGGCGTTCGCTGATGATGTCGATGGCGCTGCAATGGCCGTCGTCGATCAGCCATTGCAGGGCTTCGCGGGCATAGAACTCGGCGTCCATCTGGGTCTGTCGGGTCAGCTTGACCCGGCGCAGCAGCCACAGCCGCGAACCGATACGGTCATCGGCGACGGTGGGAAAAGTGTCACCCCACCAGCCGAAACGTTCCTCGTCGTCGAGGGCGTCGTCATCGGCGGCGCGGCGCCAGGTGAACAGGCTGATGAGTACGGCGCGGGTCAGTGCGGCGTGCAGGTTTTGGCTGATAAACATCATTGACCTCCCGCTGGTGCGCCGGTCTGGCCGCTACCCGGTTGCACGCCAACATGCATATGGTTGGTCTGGCTGATGCCGCCAGCGATCTGATCGCCAGTGGAGACGATCTTGCCGGTCTGATTAATGACCGGCGTGTCGATGTTTACCGCGCTGCTGGCGCGAATGTTAAGGGTGGCGGTTTCGATGTCGATGACCCGGCCACGCTTGAAATGAATCTTGTCGCCTTCGTCGGTGTAGATCGCCACTTCGCCGGACTGCAGCGATTGCAGACGATAGCGGCGGTCAGCGACCACCAGCGCGATGGCGTGCGAACGGTCACCGCCGATAAACGTCACGACACCCTCGGCGCCGGCCAGCGGACTGCTGGTGAAACCGTAGGGTTCGAAGTGCTCCATGTCGTCATTCACTTCGCCGGCGGTGAGGCGCATTTGCAGCGATTGCAGCTTGGATGCCGAATTGGCGAGCACGACAGTGCCGCGCGCCAGGAGGCGTGTCAGTAGGCTCATGAGTTGTCCTCGGGATTCTGCCAGACACATGAAAACCCTGTGGGAGCGGGCTTGCCCGCGATGGCGGCGTGTCAGGCAAAGAAGTGTTGCAGCGACCACCGCTATCGCGGGCAAGCCCGCTCCCACAAGGTCCAATGGTGTCTGCGGAAAATCAGGCTGTGGTGTTTTTCGGGGGTGTCGGGTTAGCGTCGAAGGTGTGCGGTGGCGCGACGTGCAGCGTGGTGATCGAGCCTTGTGCCGACAGTGAGTACGTGACTTTCGAGATCAGCATGTCGCCGTCGAACTGAAGTACTGGGTCTTTCACTCGCACCAGCGTGTTGTGTCGCCACAAATCACCGTTGGACTGGCGCCAGCCCTGCACCTGATAGGTGGTGCTCTGCGCCCGGCCCATACGGGTGGCGCTTTCCCACTGGGCGCGTTGCTGCGCCAGCTCGAAGGTCAGTTGCGTACCTTCGTTGATCACTGTGGTCCGTCGACGTTTGAACGACAGATCGGCAGCCGTCGATTCAACTTCGCTGACCGCCCTGCCGCTCTTGGTATCCGAACCTTTTTGCTGGCCGATCACCCGGTATTCGGAGAACACCTGGCTGTAATCCATCGGCGCATTCGCCGACAGGACATTTTTGCCCAACTCCAGCACATCGCTGGCCCGACCACCGCTGCCGGGTTTGGCCAGCACCAGCCGGCCCTGCTCGTCATCGGTGGAAAACACCCGCAACAGCGAGAGCAATCGGTCGATCGACTGAAACACCGTTTCACCCGGCACGATCGTATGTTTGGTCAATCGTGCGGTTTCGGGAATTTCGTTGACCACCGACTGCGAATACTCCATCGCCAGTGCCTGGACGATGGTCAACAACGGTTGTTCTTGCCATTGATTCGGCCGGTTGGTGGCCGCGCAGTCGACCAGATCCTGAGTCTTGGAGCTGCCTTCGATGCTCAGACTGATCTGGCGTCCGTCGTAGCTGATCGGTGCCTTGAACACGTAACCGGTGAGCACCAGATCCTTGCCGATCCGCACTTCACACGGGTCGCCGGGTTTGATCCGCTGATCCAGCGTCTGCCCCGGCCATTGCCAGGTTATGTCGAGTTTGAACGTGCGGAACTGGCGCTCCAGATCAGCCGTGATCTCCACGCTTTTCCAGCCGCCATACTCCATGTCACCGACGCTTAGCGTGACGCGGTTATCCATCTCGGTCATGACTCACTCCCTGGAGACTTTTACATCGTTGGGCGGGAGGTACAACGGGTGGGCAACCCCATTGCGTTGAGTCACTTCCGTCACTCGCGTGGCATCCGCGAATTGCTTATAAGCCACCACCAGAGCCGGCAGGCTTTCCTGAAAGGACTTGCTGACCAACCGCACCCCCGAAGAAGCCACCACTTTGAGGTGCGCATTCAAGGCATCCTTCACATCATTGATGACCTGAAAATGCGCAGGGCCGGCCTTGTCCAGCATCGGGTTGATTGCTGCTGCCACCGCGTCACGCAGTGCTTGCATATCATCAGTAACCGGCACTTCCTGACGAGTCACCGGTTGATGAGTCTGCTGATCCAGCGAAGGGGTGGTTTGCAGTTTGACCGGCGGCGTCGCCACCGGCATCGACGCTACCCACTGCGCCACTTTCACCAACACGGTGTCCTGCACCAGATCGGTCATGGCTTGCGCCGCCGCCGTAGTGTCCTTGCCGGTGGTGAGTTTGGGTGCGTCAGCCTTGCGGATCGCCTCGAGTTGTTGGGACACGTCGGCAATCACGCCACGGTAACCCTCCTTCGCAAACGACTTCAGCTCCTTGATATCGCCGAGCAGGCCCTTGAACTCCGCCGCCACTTCCTTGGGCAACTCCTTCACAGCTTTGACCAGCTCAGTGATTTCTTTGTACTGCTCAATCAATGGTTTGAGCTGCTCTTTGATTACCTCGTAAACCCCGGTCAGGCTGTTGCGCAGATTGGCAATGCCGATCCGCGCAGCCTTGATCAGGGTCATGGCCTGCTCGAAGCGCGCGACCGCCGAACCGAGCAGCGTGTCCGCTTTGGCTAGCAACACTTTCTGCGTACTGACTGTTGCGGTTGGAAACGGCAACGGTTGATCGGGATAGAACTTCAGCGCAAAAGTCACCAGCCCGCCGTCCTGGCGGGTGTGGGTCATGTCGCACTCGCCGACCTTGACCTGTAGCCGTCCCAGCCACGGATGCACCAGTTCACCGCTGCCCTGCTCCAGCGCTTTGAGCAGCTTGTCGCGCTGTTCAAGGCAATCAGGGCCGATGATGAACGCCGTCAGATCATGGGTCTTGGCCTGTTGGCCGAGGTCCTCGAAAAACGGCAGGTCACGTTGCGGGTACTCATGCAACTGACCTTTGCGACCGACCGGGGTTTTCGCCTGGTCGATCCAGAAACCGACACCCCGAAAGGATGCCGGCAACAAACGGTCACGCCAGTTCATTGGAACCTCCCATCGAAAGCGAGCGGTAGCCGATGCGCGAAGACAGCGCCAGCCCCGGTTGATTGGTTTGTGGTTGATCGGTACGCAGCCCGGCCGGCGCATTTTCGAAGCGTACGGTCAGGCCGCCTTCAAGTTGCGTGCGGTTGTTGGCGGCGCTTTGCTGGATCAGCGTGCTTGAGGATTGAGTCAACGAGCTGGAGTGTGTTGATTGCGCCAGCGGCAAGTTGAGTGCGACGCCGCCAGGCGTCGTCAGCGCACCTTGCGCAGGTTCATAGGTACCACCAAAGAACGGTGCAAATTCACCTTTGCCTTCAGCATTGGTTTTGTTTTGCTCCTCGGTGAATCTCTCCACCTTGCCGGTGATTTTGCCAATGAAGCCACCGACGCTGCCGCCCAGAAACTCCTGAATCGGCGCCATGATTGCTCTGATTTCTTCCGCTTTCTTGCTAAAAAAACCGCTTACCGAATCCCAGGTTTCCTTCAAACTCTGCATCGGCGACCACGTGAATTTTTCACCGAGACTGATAAAGAAATCATCGACCCCCAGCTTGATGTCTTCCCACAAGTCCGAAAAAACTTCCGGTATCAGGGCCCATCCCGCCGCAATGGCATCCATCGGCACCCAATCAAACATCTCTCGCAACACGGCTTTGACCGGCACGGTCAGTGCCACGAGCAGATCCCAGATCGCCGAAAACAAACCGGTGATCGCGCCCCAGTTGTTCAGGATCATTCCGTAAGGCGTCCAGGCAAACCACGCCTTGAGGAATTCGAATCCGGCACTGACGACCGCTTTGACCCGATCGAACATCGCCGAGAACACACCGCTGATGGGCGCCCAATACTCGACAATTTTTTGCCAGAGCCCAGCGAAAAAAGTCGAAATCGGCTTCCAGTTGGCAATGATCAACCCTGCCGCGACGGCAATGCCCATGGCAATCAGCATGATCGGATTGGTCTTGAGCACCATGCTCATGACATCGAGAACTTGCGTTGCTCCAGTCACGGCGGTTTGCATCGCCGAGAAGGCAATGGCGCCCGCCGCGAGTCCCTCCACCAGTTTCGGGTTGTCGTTTAGCAAACTGCCGAAACCAGTCAGCATCGGCTCAAGGCCGATCACCACCGCACCGACCGCCGGCACCAGTGCCGCATTCACTGCCGTCGAAACCTTCTCCATCGACGCACTGAACACATTCATGTTCTGCGCAGCGACCTTCGGGGCGGCGGGCAGATCGACCGTTTTTGCAGCCTCACTGACCTCCGCCAATTTGCCCTGAAAGGCGCCCGCCGATTTGATGCCGTCCACGAACGGCGTGATCACGCTGCCGCCCTTGAACAGACCGCTGATGTCCAGTTTTCCGAGGCCGGTCTGTTCGAGATTCTTTTTGAAGCTCTCGACCTTTGCCCGAAGGGCGCCAAGTTTGGGCGACAGTTCATCGATGCCCGTGATCAGCACCGGAGTTTTCACTTTCTTTTCTTCGTCTGCCATCACTGCACCTGCTGCATCGCATTGATCCGTTGCGCGTGCTCCAGCGATTCGCGGAGCACATCCAGTGGCCTGGCCATCATCTGTTCGGGGTCAACCTTCCAGAACCAGGCCAGGTCATAGGCGACTGCGATCAGGTCGGTGATGGCTCCGACGCCGCACTCATGAAAAAACTCGCAACCGCCCAGCTCAAAGCGTTGAGGTCAGCCAGATCCAACTGGTTGACCGACGACGGCGGAATGCCGGCGCACACGGCGATGTATTTGGCGGCGACGTCCATGTCGAGGCTGACCTCTTCGCTCTTGTCGATCTTGTACGGCAGCGCCTTGATCGCTCGCACCTCCTGCACCGTCGGGCGGCGCAGGACGAGTTCGATCAGGGGCTCGCCGTGAGCTTCGATGGCGACTTGAAGCTTCACGGCGCCGCTCATTGCCAGGTCCCCTTGATGCCTTCGAACTTCAGCTCGATGGTGGCGTCATCGCCCTTGGAGACTGGTTCTTCGACCAGATATGCGCCGGCCAGCACATAGACTTTGCCGTTGCTGAATTCGCAGGTGACAGTGATGTCGGTGCCGGCGATCAGTTGTTTCAGCGGGAAGTCGGCGGTGTGCAGCGCGGTCACTTTGAACGACGGTGCAATGTCGGTTTCCTTGTAGAAACCTGGCACGACGGTTTCGCGTTTGACCGCCATCAGCGGGGCTTCGCAGCCGCCATTGATAGTCAGTTGTGCGCCGTCGACTTTGACGTAGCAGGTGCCTGCAATCAGTTGACCCATGGTGTTACTCCCTTCAATAAAAAAGCCCACGCGAGGTGGGCTGAATGCTTGCCGTCAAACGCGCTTATCAAGCCGCGTCGTCGTACTGCAGACGGAATTGGTTGAGCAGTGCGAACACGCGCAGACCGTTGATGTAATCCGGCGGGAACAGCACGTTCACGCGGCTCGGGTCCTGCAAGTCGCGTTCGACGATCAGGTGCTCGGCGAACAGTTCGGCGTTCTCGACGTGGCCTTCCAGTTCGAGCTTGGCGTACTGCGCGATCAACTCACCGCGAATGGTGCTCGGGGTGACGATCGGCTGACCGGCGCCGAAACGGGTACCGTTGGAGGCCAGTTTGTGCCGGCCGTACTTGCTGGTGATCACGCTTTGCAGACGACGCACGATGAACGCCGACTGGTGCATGGTTTCGCTGTCCAGGTACGAATTGTCGGCCTGACCGAACGCGTTTTTCTGGTAGGTGGTGATCGAACGCTGGATGCGCACGTAGCCGCCTTCGTAGTACGCGGTGGCAATGCCGTAGTTGAGCAGCGACTGACGCTCGGTCAGGGTGAAGCGCTCGCTGGCTGGCGCCGGATCAACACCCGGCAGGCTGCCACTTTGAGTCGGACGGCTGGCGTCGGCGGAGATGAACACCGAGGTGCGTGCAGCCAGTGCGGCAGCTTGTACCCATACCGGTTGTGGAACACCCGGCTCCAGCGCCTGAATGGTCATGTGCTGGTCATTACGAGCCTGACCGGCTGCAACCAGAGTGCCGACAGTGCCGCGTTTGGCGCTGTAGACGTGACCGAACAACTGCTTGGCCCACGACCAGCGACCGGTGCTGTCATCCATCACCGCTTGCCAGGTATTGAGGGTCGCCAGATCCGACCACGGCAGGGTGATGAATTCGAACGGTTCATCGCCAAGTGCCGCCACTGCTGCAACCTGATCCGGGACACCGACGCCACCGATCATCGCCGTGATCGCAGTAACCAGACCGGCCGGGGTTTCTTCGCCGTTGCTCTTGCCCAGGCGATTGAATTGCAGACTGATGTCATTACCGCTGTCGCCGGTCCATTTGGCGTTCACGGTGACTACCCCTTCGACAGCCGAAGCACTGACTGGCAGATCGGCGGAGGCATTGATTTTCTGCACCAGTGCGGTAGCCGCCTGAGTAGCGGTAGCACCATTGACTACGGTGGCTTGTACACGCACACCACCGACATACAGGTTGAGCACGCCTGCCTGGGTGGCGGTGCCGGTCAGGGTCAGCACGCCTTTGGCGATGGCGCCTTCAGCGTTGTGCAGCGGCAGACACCAGATCTCGCCGATCGGGTCAGCCTTGCGGAAGGTTTCGTACATCGAGGCGAGCATCGAGCCTTGACCACCGATGCTTTTTGCCAGCGCAACGCTGGAGACCAGCACCAGTTTGCCGACTTCGCTCGGGGCGATGTTGTCGTTGACCTGAGCGACGATCAGACGGCGCATGGCCGAAGTCGCGCTATTGGCAGCCGAGTTGTCCATCTCTGCATAGAACAGCGGTACACGAATGTCCGCGGGGATGTTGCTGAATCCGATCGCCATTATTTGGCTCCCTGTGCTTTAGCTTTTGCGGTTTTGAGGGTGATATCGCCGTCGGCCAGACGTCGGCGCCACCAGGCGCTGTCCAGCACTTCACGGCCGTCGAGGGGCAACAGATCGCCCGCCTCCGGGTCAGGCACGGCACGGCCAGCGGCCGGCAGCACGGTGATGCGTTTGCTCATGGGGTTACGTCTCCAGAGAAAGTCAGTTCCACGCGCCCGTCAGGGCCCGGGTATTTCAGGTTGGGGTCGGCCGGGTCGATCGCATCGACCCGCACGGTGACCCCGGTAAAGGACGACAAACCGTCCAGTTCACGTTCGTGCCAACTCTCCGCAGGCTGACTTGGCAGATTGCGGCCGAGCTGGAACTCGGCAAAAAAGCGCAACCGGTAAAACACTCGGCTGCTGTTGATCGACAGCAGTTCGCCGCCGTCATAAACGATGGCGCTGTAGTCGGAATCAGGTTTGAAACCCACCAGTGCGCGCCACAGTTCGGCGCGCAGGTCGTGCAACAGATCCAGCGCTTTTGTAGCGTCGGTGGCGTCAAGCACCAGAACGATTTCGAAACGATCGCGGATCGGTTGGGCGGTTACGTTTTGTGCGGTGCTGTTGCTGGCGAGATCCGCCAGCGGGGTAACGTGGGCCGAGGGTGTCGGCAAATCAGGATTACCTTGCAGCAACGCCAGATCGACACCCACCGAAATGTGATTGGCAAGACCAGGGCATTGCGCACGCAACTGCGTGAGGATCGGGGTGATCTTCATGTTGGTGTTCCAGAGTTAAGAGGAACGGGATCTGCAAGAACACTGCAAAACCCTGTGGGAGCGGGCTTGCCCGCGATGGCGGTGTATCAGCCGACATCTCTGTCGAATGTGCTGGCCTCTTCGCGGGCAAGCCCGCTCCCACAGGGACCTATGTCGCTGTGGGGTAGAGGTGAATCAGTCTTTGGCTTCGGCTTTCGGATCGAGGCAGGCGGCGTCGATCACGCAGCGATAGCTGTTTTCGCGGTTGCCGCTGGCGGTGACCTTTTCGATCGACCAGCGCCCGCGCATGAAATCTGGCCACGTGTCATCGAGCAGCACCAGACCTTCAGCCGCCAGCTGTGGATCGCCCGGACAGGTGATTTTCACTTTGTACTTTTGCCGCAGCATCTTGCGCACTTCGCCTTCGCCCACAGCGATGGCATCCGCTTCGCTGGGCTGCGGCTGACGCACGGTCTTGAACGGCGCCACGCCGGTTTTGACTTCGCGTTGCACACAGGCCGCACCGTCCCAATAACAGGTTGTGCACCCTTGAGTCTGCGCACGCGCGGACTCCTCCAGCGTGGCGCTGACAAAGGCGTGATCACCGGGGCGATTGTTGCTGGTTACCGACAGGATCACGTTCGCCAGCACTTTGCCCGACAACGATTTGGTCTGACCGGGCCGCGCCAGCACGTACACGTCGTCGTAAGGCTTGGCGACCACGCTGTACTTCTTCGCCAGGCGACTCACAAAGCCCATGTCGGTTTCGTTGGACTGATCGATGTGCTCGATCCGGATCAACGACACGTCGGGAGCGACTCGTGGTGAAAAACCGTGCCGTGACACCAACTCACGAAACAGCGCCCCGAGTGTGGTCGGGCCATGACTGGCAGTGCGGCGCTGCTTGAATCCGGTTTCATCGTCCTTGCTGAACGGCGCCGCCGTGGCCACCAGGGTCAGGCGAATCGGAAACAGCGTCGGCGTCAGGCGAGTCACTTTGAATTGGCCCTTGTCGACCAGGCCCGTCTCCCGATAACCGACCTTCAGACCGATTTTGCCACCCAGGCTCGGCAATCCGTCGAGGCCTTCAAGGTCTACCGTCAGGGTCAGCTGGTCGGACTCGATACCGGCGGCATCGATGTGCTCCCAACTGATCAGGCGTTGATTGAGCAAATCCTTGTTTGCGCCATAAATCTCTACGACCGGCGTGAATCCCAGTGCCATGCAACCTCCTTAATCCCAGGCCGTGACCGGTTTGATCGCGGCGGGTTTCGAGTCGAGTTCGGGCAATGTCACCCAGACGCCTGCGGGCAGGATCGGACCGTGTTCGGCCAGGGTCGGATTGAGCTTCCACAGCGCTTCTTCGGCGGCGTCATCGCTGCGACCGGTTTCGCGGTAGAGCAGCAGATTCACCGAGTCACCGGCCACGCTTCGAACCTTACGCATTGTTGAACTCCGCTAATTCGATGACCCAATCCACCACCATCGCCGTGCCGTCATCGATGATCTGGGTCTGGGTTTCGGAGACGCTGTTGATCCGCCACAAACCCCAGTTGCGACCGATGCCATCGATCAACGGCAGCGGTATGCGCAAGGCCTGCAAGGCTCGCAGTTCGTCGAGCCGATCCATGGCCACGGCGTACATCGACTTGCCGGTGATGGTCAGGGTTTCCGGTTTTTGTCCGGTCTGGCTGGATTTAGGTTTGCTGGTGAGAATTTGTATTTCGGACCAGCCACCATCGGACTTTCGCGCCAACGAGCTATAGGCGAAATTGCGCGACAGGCCGAAGATGAAACTGCCCAGTGCCATTTGTTGTTTCATCAGGCGACTCCATCGGTCAGGGCTGCGTCACGGCGGGTGGCGAGATGGCTAGTGCTCATCAGCGGAACGAATTGAGAAGTGAAATGCGTTTCCATGGCCTGCGCGACCATGGCGGTGACTTTTTCAGCGCTGCCCGGATCACCGCCGTTGAAGTTCAAAATGGGGGCGTAGGTGATCGGTGGGCTTGGCGTCTGAGCGCTGCTCAGGTCTTTGGCCACTTGGGCCGGAGGGGCCAGTTTGTCCTCTGGAGGCGTCGCCAGTTGCTCTCCCAGATAAGAACCGAGCATTCCACCCAAGGTCCCGCCAATGAACGTTCCGATGCCGGGAGCAATAAACGTTCCGATTGTGGCACCAATAGCAGTACCGGCCAGTTCACCGGCGGCACCCTTGACAGCTTTGTCATCACCTTCGCGCCAGCCTTTCAATCCTGTATAGGCGGCGTGGGCAAGGGCCAGTGGCGCACCAATTTTGATGGCGGGCAACGCCTTGGCAACTGTAGGCATGAGCTTGGCACCGGCACCTTCAACCAATGGCATGACTTTGGCTGTAGCGCCTTTGAGCCACTGCGGCCGGAAGTTTTTGGCAGCATCGCCAACCATCTTCAATCTTGTTATCGCATCGTCAAACATCGGTGCGATCCTGGCCGTCACGCCGCTCAAACGGCTGCTCCTGCCAGGAACTGAAACCGAGGCACGTGACCGTGTGCTGGAAGGTGCGCGTCGACCAGACCCGCGACCTGGTCGTTTACGTTTCCGACCACCACTACTGTCGTCATCGCCGGTTATGAGATCGGCAATGTCCGGCGGCATTCGTGTGGTCGCCAGACGCAGCAGCTTTGTGGCAACCACGTCGAGCACCGAGGCCACACCAGACTTCAATACACCGCCCACAAATGGAAGAGCAGCAGCCCCGAGCACAACAAGTCCGGCAGTCACAGCGGGAAATGTTTCGGCTGCTGTGCTCAAGCCATTGACCAGAGCAGTGAGTGTCACGGCGGCACCATCGGCCAAAGGAGCCAATGCAGTGCCGAACGCTGTGGACAATCGGTTCAGACTCGCATCAAGCGCATTCCATCGGCCCTGCGAAGTATTGCCGTACGCTTCGGCGGATTTCGCCGCTGCACCGCTGTCTGCGCCAAGTTCCGATGTGGCGTAGTTGCGTTTGTCGGCGACCTGCGAGAAAGCGTTTTTTACATCCTCCGGTTTTTTCAGCAGCTCAAGAACTCTTGCGTCGTTTTCACCAAACAGTGTTTTCGTCAGTGCTGACCGTTCCTGCACTGGTTGTTTATTGAGTGCCGCAAGAACCGAGTTGATGGCAGCAGGAGCATCCTTGCGCATCTCCCCAGCCAACGATTCTGGATTAAGCCCCAGTTGGGCCAAGGCTGTACGTTGCTCGGTCGATGCCGAACCGCCCTTGGCCAGCACCGAGGTAATTCCCTTCAGCGCGGCGCCGGCGCCCTCTTTGTCTGCGCCGCTGCTTAGCAGCGCCGCCGCGAACGCAGCCACTTGCTCCGGAGTCAGCCCCGCTGCGATGGCACTCTCGCCAGAGCGTTGTACCACCGAACCGATATCGGCAGCCTTGGCGTCCAGACCACTGTTGCCAAGATAGCTCGTTGCATCGGCCAGATCCTGGCTTTGATATTGATCCAGCTTCAGCGACGAACGCCAGGCTGCCAACATCTCGCCAGCCGACTTGACGTCCATTCTGAAGGCCGACGCATTGATCGCGGCATCACGGGAGAACCAATTTAGTTCGTTCGCCCTCTGGTCTCCTTTGGCACCCTCGGCAATGCCGGACCGGGCGCCGACGATTTGCACCTGGATCAAGTCCGCGTTGGTCGCACCGCTGCCCGCCACCAGCTTCTCGCTGGCGAGTTCCGATGTGTTCTGCGAATGTGTTTGAAGTTGATCATTGCTCAGCTTGAGCAATTGATTGAGTTCGACCAACGCTGTCTCGTTAGCCATGCCCGACTGCATGATTTTCGGCGGTGGACGCTGCTCGATTTCAGCCTTGAGCTTTGACTTCGGCTCGCTCGCGGCAGGTGCTGCGGCACTGGATTTGAACAGCGATTGCTGGGTGACCAGCAGCTCTCGAAGCTTGATCTGTTCCTGTGTCAGCAGGCGAATATCCGAACTTGCCAAAGCCAGTGTCAGGTTCAAATCCTGCAGTGGTTTGCCGAGGTCTTCCGGTACCGCCAAACCGCCTGCTGTGTTGCTGCTCTCACCGGCGTAAGTGAGCGCATATTTGTTCTCTGCCATTGCCGCTCTACTCCTGTTTCACGCCAAGGCGAGTGATCGCTATGTCGTAGCGGCGCAACGCCTTTTCGGCGTCCCATTCCAGAATTTCCGCCTCACTTACCGGGTAAATGAGCGGCACGATATCGAGGATTACTTCGATGTCGCGCTCTGAAAGAAGGCCGCCGGCTGGTTTAAAAAATCGTCTATGCGCACCTGTAGCTGAGTCCAGTCCGGGACGCTCAACAGAGCCAGATCGGGGATCATCAGGCCGGCGCAATGCGCGGTGATGAACTCGGCGCGTTCCTTGGCCGTCTTCAGTTTCTTCATCACTTTGGTGGCGCGCAGCACCGGCATTTCCAGGCTCAGCGAAGTCACGGTGCGGCCGGTGACGGCGAGCGGGTGCAGCAGTTGCACTTGATCGGGATCGTCGGATTTTTCCGCGCCTTCGACCTGATCGAGAAAGTACGACGCCGGACGGGTCGACATTTCGTGCACGTACTGGGCGATGGTCACGTAGTCCGGGCGTTTGAGCTGATCGAGTTCCTTGACCGAGAGCCCGGTGGCCAGCAGCGCGAGTTCGAAGAACTGATCGTCTTCGTCATCGCCGGCACGTTCCAGTGCTTCTTTTTGTGCGGCGTAGAACAGTGGCTTGAGCTGGATCGATTCGATCTGCGAGCCGTCGTCACCGGTGATTGGCGACAACAAGTCATGCTTTGGAGGCATCCACGACATGAAGGGAATTCCTTGGTGATTCTTGAGGGGTGTTGCACAAAAGCGACCAGACAGCCCACTGTGGGAGCTAGCCTGCTAGCGATAGCGTCAGGCCAGTCAACATGGATGTTGAAGGTGATGGCCTCATCGCCAGCAGGCTGGCTCCCACACGGGCGGGGGTCTGGCAGGTATCGGGTTACGGCATCAGCACCGCACGACGCGCATCACCGAGGATGTCGACGCCGTTGAGCACAAACTTCTGGGTGCGCACGTCGATGTCGATCACCGGCACGCCGTTTTCCAGGCGGTTGTAGGTGCGGCAGGACAGCTCCAGATTGGTCTTGGGTTTTTCGCCCATCTTCACCGCAGTTTCCTCAAGGGATTTCAGCTTGCCGCCGACCGTGTGATAGGTGAACCAGGTGTTGCCATCCTGATCCTGACCGGCTTCACGCACATTCAGCAGAATGTCGTCGCCCAGCTTCACACCGAGCGCGAGCATGACTTCTGTACCCATGCCTTGCAGGGTCAACTTGGCGGTGAGCGCTTTGCCGCCCTTGACCATTTCTTCAACAATGAAGCGGCCGCCGCGCATCTCTTCCACGTCGAATTCAATCTTCGGCGGAGTAAATTCTTCAACGGTCGCCGACAACGGCAGGCCTTGCAGGGTGGCCGCGATGGCCTGGCGATTACGGTTGGTAAACATTAGAGAACGTCCTCCAGGAACTGCTCGATGATTTCATCGCGGGCGTTGAGTTGATAAATCATGTGTTCGTTCGGCGCGTAGCGGCCGTAGTCGATGACCACGTACCAGGTGCCGTTCTTGTACTTCTCGACGCTGTTCAGTTCCGGGTGCAGGTACACGCTGCCGCCAGGAATGGTTTCGTCGGCGACCAGGGTTTGCAGCCAGTCGTTGATGCGCTTGACCTCTTGGTCCATGAAGGACTTGGTGAGGTTTTTCGCCATGGCTTTCTGGCCGGCCTTGACCAGCTTGCGGCTGATCGCATCTTCGAGGCCGACGTAGCTGATGAACTTGCCGGTGATCGAGCGGTTACCCAGCAGCGAGAAGCCGCCGAGCACGGTGCGAGCGTAGTAGCTGACGCCGTAGCGGTTGAGCAGATCTCCTTCGGTGGAGGTGTCGAGAATGTTGTATTCGACCACTCGCGACACGTCCTCGGCGTAGGTCACCTGGTTGCCCGGGCTCTCCCACTGCTTGACCTTGGCCAGCGCGGCAATCGCCAGGCTGGAGGGCGACAGGAAGACGTTTTTCTTCGCCGCTTTCGAGTACACGGCTGGCATGTTGTGCACCACCAGGCAACGGTCGAAACCGAGGTCGGCGCCGCCCAGTTCCTGGCTGTACAACACTTGATCGGCAACCGAAGCGTCCTTGCCGTCCAGCACCACACGGGCCTTGATGCGCTTGCCGAACGAGGCGAACTCGCTGGCCACCGCTTTGGTGCCGGTGAAGCCCGGCGCACCGATGATGGTCAGGTCTTCAGGGACACTGCCCAGCGCGGCCAGACCGAGCTTGCGGCCGGTCAGCGGATCAACGCCGCCGATCACCGCGTTAACCGTGTCGGCCGGGGTCGTGCCCGCTTCAACGATCACCACATACACCGGCACCTTGACCACTTTGAGGATCTGGTAAACGGCGTGATACAGCGTGCCTTCCTCGGCACCGGTCGGATCGAGCAGCGCGTGGGTGGTAAAGCTGTTGATGCGGAACGGGGCGTTACGCGGAATCAGCGGATCAGCCTTCGGCGCGGTGCCGACCAGACCGATAACGTTGTCACCCAGGCCACCCATGGCCTCAGGGGATTCAGTGGCATTGACGGTAATGCCGTTGTGCTCGAAGTTCAGAACCTCAGCCATGTTTAGTCAGCCTTCTTGGCAGCGGCCTTTTTGGCCTGAGTGGTAGGTGTTTTCAGCTCAAGTCGACCGGCACCGTGCAGAGCACTGGCCTCGACATCGAGCAGATCAAGGTCTTGACCGATGCTCGACCAGTGCCCACCGCCGGTGGGGAATGGGACGAGCACGGTGTAGGTTTGGCGAGTTGCCATTTTTCGTTTCTCCATAAACGGGAAAGCCCCTCGTGGGGAGGGGCTTGGCGGGTGTTGAATGTTTTATGTATGCAAAAAAACCGGCGATACGGGGCGTTATGATTGTGCTTTATGTAGAGGGCCCGAATTCGGCCAACCTTGCAGGATCATGTCCTCAGAACACTCTCCAGACTCAACGGCTGACAACAAAGCTCGTTCACGATCAAAACAATCCTGAACATAGGTGCGAATCGAGGTTGCCAATGCGATTATTTGGGCAGCCTGCAACTCGACGAAACCTTCAGCAAACTTCCATGCACATTTGTAAGTCGGATCAAGCATCGCCGCTAGCGCAGCGCCGGCGATCAATGCCTGGCCGTCTCGAGTGGTATCAGCGACGGAGCCTTCAAATACGACACCAGATGTTTCCCGGCGAAAACGCTCTGCAGCAATTAACTTCGCGAAGTCTGGTTTGATTTCAAAAGGAACCTTGGTCAGCGTTCTGTCGATTAGGCACCAATGTCCAGTCAGGTCTGTTGCAGACTGCAGCCAAAGTTCTTCGCTGATGCATATCGCGCCCTGAGGAATGTCGCAAACCCCTTGAATCAATCGGTCCTTAATGGAGCCTGACTCATCGAACGTCATGTATTTGTTAGTCATGTTTTTCCCTTAGCAACCGACTGCGAGCCATCGCGTTGAAGTTCCGGAAGACGAGCGAACCGTAAAGCCGTTCTTGTTCAACGCCCCCATCGCGACGAATCCGACCGACCCGGAACCAGGGGTGTAGTCACTGAGCGCGACGGCTGATAACGCGGCATTAGGAAACGTGAGAGGAAAGCTAATTGTCTGATCAGTCGTACTGGAGACAATGCTGTACACGCCCCACTGAATAGTGAAACCACCCAGCCAGGACGGGAAAACACAGTAGCCGATGCCACTTTTTTGAAACTGAAAGCCCCACGTCAATTTTTTCGGCGTGACGATGACGCTGTCATCGGCGCCTGCATTCGTCTGCGCTTGAGTGGCTACTTTCGCTGTGCCTTGATTAATTTCAGAGGCTTGCTGGGCAAGAACCGCCAACGCGGCAATATCGATGTTCCCCTGGTTGATCGGTGCGTTCCAGGCTTTGATGCACCACATGACGGCGAGGTTGCGGGGACGGGTTTCCGTAGAAGTACGCGCCACTTTGGAAGCATCAAAATAAGCACCGTGGTAGGCGTTTTTCTGATTGAGCGGAGTTGAAGAGGTGCTCATGTTGCTTAACGAGAACGCGCCACCTGCCGTGGTGATATCAAGGTAGCCGTCGAAGGTGCCAGTAATGTTCTGCAAGGTATCAAGCTGATAACTACCAATTGCCCTGCCACCATCGACACCGCGCCCATGATCCCAGCCGCGCAGGAACTCACCGCGTCCATCTGGTAAGCGAAAATTACCCGTTCCTTCATCACCCTTGTTGTATTTGCCTGCGAGATAAGTATTCAGATCTGGATAAAGCGCAGCACTTTTGACGCTGTTATCTAACTCTAGAAAACCCACCGGTGGCGTAGCACCAGGGAACGCAACGATCGTCCCCACCGGTAGCATCGACGCATTGGCGATCATCCCCTCAATTTCAGACTTGGTGTAGGTGTCCTTAATGCCAAACCCAGCCAACGTCTCGGGATTTGCACCGGCAGTCGCCCGGCCATATTCGTCAACGGTCAGACTCTTGTAAGTACCGGCAGCGATCCCGGTGCGACCAGCCAACATCTTGAACGTCAGCGCTGTAGTGCCGAGTGCGATCGGCGCGTTGGTGGTCAGGTGCCACAGCGAATCGCCGTTGGCCGCGCCCTCTTCGACCATGACCGTCAGTCCCGGGGTGACCTTGGCGCTGCTGTTGGCATCGGTCGCCCGTGCCCAGTCACCGTTGGCGACAATCCACAGGCCGTTGTCCTTGGCCAAGGTCTGATTCGCCAGCAGCACTCGGTCGCCAGCGATCACCGCGACGCCGTCGATTTGTTGCGCGCCGTTCAGCACGATGTTGGTGGATGCCGCAACGCGCACCGATTGCTTGCCATCCAGTTTGCCGAGTTCTTCGGCCAGATAGCTCATGACCCACGCACGAGTCGCCTTGACCACCGTGTCATCAATCAACAACGTCACCAAGGACGCATTACTGGTCTCGAAAATCGAGCGAATGTAGAACTCTTTGCCCGAACCCGAAGTGGCCAAAACCGGTTTGAACGACTCCGGGTATTTGACGATGGCGTAGAGAATGCCAGTGTCAGTCCACAGCCCGGCTTCACGCACATACCAGCCGCCAACATCCGGCGGAATGGTCACTTCGGCGAGCAGCCAGCTCGGATTTTTCTCGTCCTGGAACAGCGCATTGAGCGGCCCTCGCCAGACTTCGCGTTTCAGCGCGGTAGCCGTCGCGGCCGGGTTGTAGACGGAGCCGCCACCATCGCCGACCGAAATCTGCGTCAGTTTGATCGGTACGCCCGCTGCCTTGCAGGCAGTTTCGTAGGCAATCCCTGCGTTGGTGAGCAGGGTGTAATAGTCAGCCATTCAGGCCCCCTGAGGATAAATAGTGGATGTTTCGACGGTGTACAAAGCAGCGGCGATGAACGCCTCGCCTGAGGTTTCGAGCCCTTCGATGATCACCGGATAAACCGTGGTCAGTTCGCCGCAGAAGGTCGCGGCGCCGATGACGTGATTGCCGAAGGCGCTCAAGCCGACCGACACCGAGAGAATGTCCCGCTCGCTTTTGGCATCGGCCAGGCGGCGGTCGAGACGGGCGTCGATTTCTTCGCTGTAGGGTTGTTCGCTGAAGGCCCGCACGGAAAAGCTGTAGGGCACACCGTGTGGCGTCTGTTCGTACCAAGCGCGAATTTCCGGGCGCAGTTGCAAACCCTTGGCGGCGTTTTCCAATGCTTTGCGGGTGCCGGCCTGGCGTGCGGTGGGCCAGGCGAGTTCGACGGTCAGACGCTTTTCAGCCTCCGGCGCGGCGGTGCTCCATTCGGCGACACCGCGATCCGCCGCGAGATATGGCAGAAACGCGACTGGTGTTTCGCTCGGGTTCATCAGCTCGGGAAACGGCGGTGTGATGCGATCCAGCAGTTTGCCGAAGCCAAGATCCATCGCCCGTTCAAGCGCCGAGCTGTTGGCCGGTAGCAGTGTCGGGCGTTGCGTTTGCTCACTCATATCGTCAGCACCTCGACTTCGACCGCCGTGCAGTACGGCGCTTGAAATGCACTGGTGATGATCGGTGCCGTTGGCTCCAGAATCTGCAATTGCACTGCGCCGGCACTGTGCAGCGTGTAGTCGATCCAGCTCGGATCAACCCGCCCTTCGAGGCGATGACAACTGTCGGCGTAGGCCTGCAATTGTTGCTGCGCGGCGACTTTGGTCAGGCCCGAATCGGGGCCGGAATTGATCTTCGCCACGACACGAATTTTGTAGCGCTGAACGTCGGCAGCCTTGACGGTGACGAGGTCGGTTTCCGGTCGCACATCCGGACGGGCAAAGTGTTGGCGAACGCCGTCGAGCAGTGCCGCGGACGGTGTGCCGTCGCCCTCTCGTGAGAGCACGGTGACCTGGACTTCGCCCGGCGCGGTGCGGCGACCGTTGCCGTCCTTGACCTGTGCCGCAAGTCCGTCCGGGTCGAAGGTGTAAGTGACGGTCACCACATTGCTGTCAGTGGATTCGACCTTTACCGTGGGCCGTTCGCCAAGGGTAAATACCTCGCGGCGATACTGCATCCGCGAACCGGCAGCCGGGGCGTGTGGTGCGAGGTAATAACGCAGTCGGGCGTCTTCGTCGCTTTCATAAATCGCCGGCACTGGCGGGAATGCTGCCGGGTCACCCGGATCGAGTATTTGTCGCTCCAGCCCCATGTCCGCCAAACGCGCATCGAGGTTGCTGCCGGTCGCCCACCACGCCAGCATCTGCTTGATGCGGGCGTTGTATTTGCGTTCGTGGGTTTGCAGCCGCACGCAGAACGCTTCGAGTGCGAGTGTCAGCAGTTCGCTTTCGTTTTCCAGGCTGGTCTTGAGTTTCGCCGCACTGTCCGGAGCGCGAGCGCCGACGTATTCGACGACGAAGGTCTTGAACTCGGCGAGCAGGTCCTCGAAGTCCTCGACGGTGATCAGCGACGGTTCGGCCAGTTGGTTCTGACCGGGGATCAACATGCTCATGTCACTACCTCGAAAGTCTGTTGACGGTTTTTCCAGGTGCCGGCGAAACGCAGGAGCATTCCGGCGCCCTGACGAGTCGCGACGATCACGTTTGGCTGAAAATCGCCGATGCCGTTTTGTGCGTTGTAGAACGCTTGCGCCGCGTGGCTCTGCGCCAGAAGCAGGACGTCATCGCCGAGGTTCTGGCCGAGCAACGTGGGAATCAGCGAGCCATACAAGGGCCGTTTTTGCCGGGTGCCCAGCGGCGTGGTCAGGGCCCGGGTCGCGCGCTGCACAAACTGCAGCCAGTCGTCGACCGTGGCCCCGCTGTCTCTATCGATTCCGATCATGGGAGGCTCTTGAATCAGGGGCTGATGACGCGGCCCTGGTGGTCTACCAACGGGCCGCTGAAGTGCACGCCCGAGGCGTCGATGGTCAGGCCGGTGGCGCCCAGTTGCAGATTGATCGCCTGCGCGGTCATCACCAGTTGCGCCGGGCCGAGGCTCAGTTTCAGCGACTCGCGAGAACCGCTGAAGGCTGCCGGAGCGTTTTGCCAATGCAGAGTGTGCGTGGCGTCGTCGTAGCCGCTTTCGCTGCCGTCGACATGCACGCGTCGAGTCAGCGTCGGCACCGTGGCAGTCGGTGGAAAGCGGTCGCTGTTCAGGCCGAACAACGCCACGCTCTGCGCGCCACTTTCACCGCTGCCGTAGTTGAACAACAGACACTGCTCACCCACCGAAGGGATGCGAGATTCACTCTGTGCGCCAGCGCTCGGGTTGAAGAATTTGATCGCCGGCGTGAGCAAGCCTCCGTGGCTGACATTGCAGGTGTTGCTCGCGGCATCGACGGCCTGACAGATACCGATACGACAGAAACTCTCGGCGCGGCGGTGCAGGTCTTCGATTTCCGCTTCCATTTCGGCCAGACGTTCGATGATCGGGCCCAGTTGCATGCGCAATAACGCGTCGAACATCGGTCAGGCCTCCAGCGCGGTGTATTGATCCGGGTCGTCGATGTTGCTGACTTCCCAGGTACGGGCGAATTTCGGCGTGCCGAGCGGGTCATCGAGCAAGGTCGGGCCGAGGTAAAGCGTCTGGTTGAACGTCAGGGTCCAGGCCTTGTTGGGCTGATCGGCGCGAACAAGCAATGACGGCAAACCATCAATGTTCATCGGTGCATCGCATTGATCGCCGGGCAAGCCCCAGTGGTTGTCGGTGATCAGATTCTTCAGCGCAGCGATCAGATCGCACGCAGTAAATGCGCTGGCAGAAACGGCGGGAATGACCTGCAGTGACAACGTCAGCACATGAGCAATACGGCCATTGGCGGCGCGCTGTCCCGACGCATTGCGTTCGATGTCGATCAGTACCCAGGCCTGTTCGCCGGGTGCAGTGAAATCTTCGTGATTGCCGACCTGCACATTGAGGTCAGCGGTATTTCGCAAGGTTGTCGCCATCGCCGTGAACAGCTGCGAAGGCTGCTGGATCGGTGCGGGCATGCATTGACCTCCTTTTCAAATGTCCACGCGAAGCCCCGCCGCAGGGTGTGCAGCGAGGCAGGAAAGTGAAGGGTTATTGGGGGTCGCGGGGCGTTGGTACTTCGCAAACGCCGATGCGCTTGGCGGCCCAGCGTTCATACAGACCGATGGCCACGTCGGCGCCGGCCATTGCGGTCAGGCAGCCAATGGCGCAAGCGGCCCATATCGACATGCCGGCGGCGTACAGCAGCATGATGGCGGATACCCCGCAGATGACGCAGGCCCCGGAGCGTAATGCCAGTCGCCGGATCAGCGCCCATCCACGAGCGCCCTCTTTATCGGCGCGCCACATTTCGCCGGACACCCCGCCCACCAGGGCGAGGAGGATGACCAGCCAGATCGGCATGTCCGCCAACGCTTGTTGCTCGTTTGTCATGTCACGCCTCCTTGGGTGATTGATGAGTGGTGTGTGTTGGGTTCAAACGTTTTCTCTTGAGGTAAGCATTCCAAAAAGCCCCACGCAGGGGCTTTTCAGTAATGCACTCTCGTGTCTTGAACTAGAAGGGAGCGATAGGCCAGTTGATCGCGGACGGATAACCGGGTTGATTTTTTACTTCGCTGACGGCGATGCAATACTGTTTGTAATCAATCAGTGCCGTTACCTCTACTGGGGTTGCGATGCCAAGATCCGCCTTGTATTGCAACGGGTTGAACATCAACCAGCGAAAGGCTACGTCAAACCGTTCCTGCATTCGTGCAGTGGTTATCTTGCGATAGTCGTCATCCGTCGGCTCGACGAAAAGCAACCCTTCCTCATCCAGTTGAAAGACCTTCCATCCCAGGTGATCGGTTGTATATCCAGTGATGTCATACCACCATGCATCCGATACCCCTTCCGGGAGGGTGGTGGGCATGGACTCCTCGGTTTCCAGAATTTGCAGGGCTACTTGATAGCCCGTTTTGTAAACAGTCCCTACCAAAACGTAACGGTTCATCATCCTTCCCTCTGATTATTTCCAGTACACGACTGCACGTCGCTCTGCTCTCTCCGTGAACATCAGGCAGGCATTCCAAAAAGCCCGGCGCCAATGCACCGGGCTTTTCAGTAATGCGCTCCTTCGCCTTCCTTGAATCCTGTCTCAACAAGGAAGCTGACTTTTCGGCGCTACTGGCGCGGTACGAGTCCATTCGAATTGTTTTTCCGACCGCGGTCCCTGCCCGCCGGATAACTGCTTCTGGTGCTTTACGCTGCACACCCGGGTCAGTTGCCAACCCTCTGAACCGTTGAGGCCGGTTCATCGCTGCCTGTTCTTGTGGAACTAAAGAGCTTTCGTTTCCAGCCGCTTTGTCGAGCGGCTTGGTTGCAAGAATATGCATGGATGCATATACAGTCAATGCATAAATGCATTTATTTATGCGCGACAAATGCACGAGCGCATGAAAGCCCCGCCATTCAAGGTTCTGGTGGTTTTCACCAGGCGAAAAAAAACCCGCCGGGGGGCGGGTTTTATCTGAAAGGAATGACGTTATCGGGCGTACATGCCCCACCAGAAGACGTGACCAAGGATGACGATCTGCTCTTCCTGCATTTCCTGGAAGGTGTAGTCCTCGTCAGGATGCTCATCGCGGTTGAAGCTGCGCAGACGAATGCCGGTAGGCAGGCGATAAAGCTGTTTCACCCGCAGTTGACCGTTGTGGTTGATCGCATAAAGGTCGCCGTCGATGATGTCACCGATGCCACACTTGCCCGCGTTCACACCAACGGTCGCGCCGTCACGCAGCACCGGCGTCATGCTGTTGCCGCGCACGGTCACGCATTTGGCCTGGTCGAACTGCACACCGTTATGGCGCAGGCTGCGCTTTCCAAAGCGCAGGCTAGAGCGCTCGCTCTCTTCGATGACGAATCTTCCTGATCCAGCAGCCAATTCAACCTCACGCAGAAAGGGCACCGACACCTCGTCATCATCGACGGGGGTGTCATCGTCCCACAGGCTTATGTCCTTGAGTTCCGCATGCACATCATCACGCGCGGCAGAGGCCGCAGGCGCGACATCCGCGCGCCCACGCAACAGATCGGTGCTCACGGAGAAGTACTCGGCAATCTTCGAGATGTGTTTATCCGAAGGATCGACGATCTTCCCGCTGAGAATCCGCGAGAGAGTGGATTGAGGCACGCCGGTACGACGGTGAAGCTCCGTAGGGGAGATCCCGTGCTGATCGAGCAATGCTCTTAATACGGTAGATACGTTGCGTTTTTGCATAAGGCGCATAGTGCTTGAAGTTTTTTATTAAGACAAATGCTGATTTGCATATTTTGTGCATAACCACCGCTTTTTGATGCAGAAAGCTGTCACCCAGCCCTCGCACCTGCGTCCTGTGGACTGCCCATGGTAATCTTGCGCCCATCGCGGAAAAGCCCGGCCAACGCCACGCTTTTGCCCTACACATTTCAACGAGTTTCCTGACAATCCGATGAATAAAGCCGTCTCCGACCTGTCCTCCCACACTCCGATGATGCAGCAGTACTGGCGCCTGAAGAACCAGCACCCGGATCAGCTGATGTTCTATCGCATGGGCGACTTCTACGAAATCTTCTATGAAGACGCGAAGAAAGCCGCCAAGTTGCTCGACATTACCCTGACTGCCCGTGGGCAATCGGCGGGACAGGCGATTCCAATGTGCGGGATTCCTTACCACGCGGCGGAAGGTTATCTGGCGAAGCTGGTCAAGCTCGGCGAGTCGGTAGTGATCTGCGAACAGGTCGGCGACCCTGCAACCAGCAAGGGCCCGGTTGATCGTCAGGTTGTACGGATCATCACACCAGGGACGGTCAGTGACGAGGCGCTGCTGGATGAGCGCCGCGATAACCTGATTGCGGCGGTACTGGGCGATGAGCGTTTGTTTGGCCTGGCGGTGCTCGACATCACCAGCGGCAACTTCACCGTGCTGGAAATCAAAGGCTGGGAAAACCTGCTGGCGGAGCTGGAGCGGGTCAATCCGGTTGAGCTGATGATCCCGGATGACTGGCCAAGAGATCTGCCGGCGGAGAAACGCCGTGGGGTTCGTCGCCGTGCGCCGTGGGATTTCGAGCGTGACTCGGCGCTGAAAAGTCTCTGCCAGCAGTTCTCCACTCAGGACCTGAAAGGCTTTGGCTGCGAAAATCTGACGCTGGCCATCGGCGCTGCCGGCTGCCTGCTGGCCTACGCCAAGGAAACCCAGCGCACCGCCCTGCCCCATTTGCGCAGCCTGCGTCATGAACGTCTGGACGACACCGTGGTGCTCGACGGTGCAAGCCGTCGCAACCTGGAACTCGACACCAACCTGTCGGGTGGCCGCGACAACACCTTGCAATCGGTCGTCGACCGCTGCCAGACCGCGATGGGCAGCCGCTTGCTGACTCGCTGGTTGAATCGCCCGCTGCGCGATCTGCCCGTGCTGTTGGCGCGCCAGACCTCGATCACTTGCCTGCTCGATGGCTACCGTTTCGAAAAGCTGCAACCGCAGCTCAAGGAAATCGGCGACATCGAACGGATTCTGGCGCGGATCGGCCTGCGCAATGCGCGTCCTCGCGACCTCGCACGTCTGCGTGACGCTCTCGGTGCCCTGCCTGAACTGCAAGTGGCAATGACCGACCTGGAAGCGCCGCACCTGCAAGGTCTGGCAACCATCACCAGCACCTACCCGGAACTGGCGGCGCTGCTGGAAAAAGCCATTATCGACAACCCTCCAGCGGTGATCCGTGACGGCGGCGTGCTGAAAACCGGTTACGACAGCGAACTCGATGAACTGCAATCGCTGAGCGAGAACGCCGGCCAGTTCCTCATCGATCTGGAAGCACGCGAGAAGGCCCGTACCGGACTGTCGCACTTGAAAGTCGGCTACAACCGCATTCATGGCTACTTCATCGAACTGCCGAGCAAGCAGGCCGAATCGGCTCCGGCGGACTACATCCGTCGCCAGACGCTCAAGGGCGCCGAGCGCTTCATCACGCCAGAGCTGAAAGAGTTCGAAGACAAGGCGCTGTCGGCCAAGAGCCGCGCCCTCGCCCGCGAGAAAATGCTCTACGAGGCGTTGCTGGAAGATTTGATCAGCCAGTTGCCGCCGCTGCAGGACACCGCTGCCGCGCTGGCCGAACTGGACGTGCTGAGCAACCTCGCCGAGCGCGCGCTGAATCTCGACCTGAACTGCCCACACTTCGTCAGCGAACCGTGCATGCGCATCACTCAGGGTCGTCACCCGGTGGTCGAGCAAGTATTGACCACGCCGTTCGTGGCCAACGACCTGAGCCTGGATGACAACACGCGGATGCTGGTAATCACCGGCCCGAACATGGGCGGTAAGTCCACTTACATGCGCCAAACCGCATTGATCGTATTGCTGGCGCATATCGGTAGCTTCGTGCCGGCAGCCAGTTGTGAATTGTCCCTGGTCGACCGGATCTTCACCCGAATCGGCTCCAGCGATGACCTCGCGGGTGGCCGTTCGACCTTTATGGTCGAAATGAGCGAAACCGCGAACATTCTGCATAACGCCACCGAGCGCAGCCTGGTGCTGATGGACGAGGTTGGTCGCGGCACCAGCACCTTTGACGGTCTGTCACTGGCCTGGGCAGCAGCCGAACGTCTGGCGCATCTGCGCGCTTACACATTGTTCGCCACTCACTACTTCGAACTGACAGTGTTGCCAGAGGCCGAACCGCTGGTGGCCAACGTGCACCTCAATGCCACCGAGCACAACGAACGCATCGTGTTCCTGCACCACGTGCTGCCAGGGCCGGCGAGTCAGAGTTACGGCCTGGCCGTGGCGCAACTGGCGGGCGTACCGAGCGAAGTAATCGTGCGGGCCCGTGAGCACCTGAGCCGACTGGAAGAAACCGCCCTGCCGCATGAGGCGCCGAAGCCAGTCGCCAAGGGCAAACCGGCGACACCGCAGCAAAGCGATATGTTTGCCAGTCTGCCGCACCCGGTTCTGGATGAGTTGGCTAAACTGGATATCGACGACCTGACGCCACGCCGTGCTCTCGAAATGCTCTATGCACTTAAGAACCGGATATAAGCACTAAAGAAGCGGATATAACGCAAACGGCTTCAAGCTGTTAGAATCTCGCGCGGTTTGGGATGCTGCTGGCTAATAGCCTGGCTGGCAGACATCGCTCCCGAACCTGGCGACCCCAACCGTGAAGGGGCAACGCTGCCGCCGCCTGAGGAGAGAATTAGAAATGACCTTCGTCGTCACCGACAACTGCATCAAGTGCAAGTACACCGACTGCGTAGAAGTCTGTCCGGTGGACTGCTTTTACGAAGGCCCGAACTTCCTGGTGATTCACCCGGATGAGTGCATCGACTGCGCTCTGTGTGAGCCAGAATGCCCTGCCATAGCCATTTTCTCCGAAGATGAAGTGCCGGCCGGCATGGAACACTTCATCCAGCTGAACCAGGAGCTGGCTGATATCTGGCCGAACATCACCGAGAAGAAAGAATCGATGCCCGATGCCGAACAGTGGGATCGCGAAATCAATAAGTCTGTCGGCAGCAAGCTTGAAGAACTCGAACGCTGATCTGTCACGCGCTCGATAAAAAGGCCCTTACGGGCCTTTTTGCTTTTCGGGGTTTCACTTTTTTGCGGGCAAAAAAAAGGGGCGGTTTGACCCGCCCACATTTTTCCCTATTCCCTGTATTCCTTTTCATCGTCCTGATGAATCGCTTCCTGCGATGTCCATTCCCCTCATCCTTGAAGGGCGTGTCTGTCCGTCGACACAACCTGAATACTAAAGAGTTCCCTGCCGGGAGCAACTCGCCCGTGGCGCTGGAAAGCGCTGAAACAGGTGCGTCATATTTAAGAATATCTATATAAATCAATAAATTGAAATCAATCGCCACGCTGAATGGATGTCTGCCGTAGTGTAAAAATAACGAACACCTACGGAAGAGTAATCCAAGGCTTACACCGCGAGACTACAAACACGGGGCATTTGCCGCCTGGTTTTATCCGTGGCGAGGGAGATTGCTCCCGCTGGGTTGCGCAGCAGCCCCAAAACGTCTGTGAGCGCTACGCACTCAAGCGGGAGCAAGCTCCCTCGCCACAGGGTTGCATGAGTAATCCGGGCAACAAAAAGCCCCGAACCAGTCGGGGCCTTTGTGGACGATCGTTGAAAGCGCTTACTGGAACAGCGACTCGCTCGACAGGCCATTCTTCTCGAGAATCTCACGAAGGCGCTTCAGGCCTTCTACCTGGATCTGTCTCACCCGTTCCCGGGTCAGGCCGATTTCCAGGCCTACATCTTCCAGCGTGCTGCTCTCATGCCCGCGCAGGCCGAAGCGGCGTATGACCACCTCGCGTTGCTTGTCGGTCAGCTCCGAGAGCCACTGATCGATGCTCTGCGACAGGTCGTCATCCTGCAGCAGTTCGCATGGATCGGTAGGACGGTCGTCCGTGAGGGTGTCCAGCAAGGTTTTATCCGAATCCGGACCCAGCGAGACGTCGACCGAAGAAACCCGCTCGTTCAGGCCGAGCATGCGCTTGACCTCGCCCACCGGTTTTTCCAGCAGGTTGGCGATTTCTTCGGGTGAAGGTTCGTGATCGAG
>NZ_JBIUXX010000048.1:0-12643 GCF_044744235.1 Pseudomonas sp. NPDC087346 | reverse complement strand
CGCAGGTACACGTTGAGCTCCTTGACCACATGAATCGGCAACCGGATGGTCCGGGTCTGATTCATGATCGCGCGCTCGATGGTCTGACGAATCCACCAGGTCGCGTAAGTCGAGAAGCGGAAGCCGCGTTCAGGGTCGAACTTTTCTACCGCGCGGATCAGCCCAAGGTTGCCCTCTTCGATCAGATCCAGCAGCGACAGCCCCCGATTGACGTAACGCCGGGCGATTTTGACCACCAGCCGCAGGTTACTTTCAATCATGCGCTTGCGCCCGGCAGGATCGCCACTTTGCGACAGACGCGCAAAATGAACTTCTTCCTCAGGGGAGAGCAACGGGGAAAAGCCGATTTCGTTGAGATACAACTGCGTGGCATCAAGTGCCCGCGTGTAATCGATGTACTTGTGTTGTTTCAGTGAAGTGGAGTTTTTGGATTTGGAACGAACGGAAGGTGGAGCAGCCCCTTCATCATTCAACATCGAATCCGAATCGATGCCGGCCTCCATAAGGAGAACCTCATCGTCGATGTCAAACTCCGGCACTTCTTTACTGAGAGCCATTGTTATAGTCCTTTGGTGAGTTCGACCCCAAGCTCAAGCGACGCCTTTATCCTTGGCAACGCTGGAGCCTGTCCCCTCTACGCGACGGAACAGGCTGGCTTACAAATCAACGTCTTGGCAGGAACTGCAGCGGATCTACTGGTTTACCTTGTCGGCGAATCTCAAAATGCAGTTTCACCCGGTCTGTACCCGTTGACCCCATTTCGGCAATTGTCTGTCCGACCTTGACCTGCTGCCCCTCCCGAACCAACAGCCTGCGGTTATGTCCGTAGGCACTGACGTAGGTTTCGCTGTGTTTGATGATGACTAATTCGCCGTAGCCCCTTAAGCCACTCCCGGCGTAAACCACCGTCCCATCAGACGCAGCTAAAACAGGCTGTCCCAAATCCCCGGCGATATCAATTCCTTTATTCAAACTACCGTTTGAAGAGAATTTACCAATAAGAATGCCATTAGATGGCCATCCCCAGCCGGTCGGGGCCGGGCCTGCCGGGGGCAATGGAGGCGGTGTCGACTTGCTGGCGACGGACGGTACAACCGTTGTCGCTGCGGCCCCGGAACCGGTGGTTGTGGTGGTCGTCGTGCCATTCGCCTGGCGCCGGATTACCGTAGTTTTGCTCGAGGAAGACGGCGAAGAACTGCTGCTGCTCACCACTGCCGTCGACGTTGATCCGGTACGCCCGTCGAAGCGAATTGTCTGACCCGGATGTATCGTATACGGCGTAGGAATGTTGTTCCTGGCGGCGAGGGCTTTGTAGTCCCAGCCGTAGCGAAAAGCGATGGAAAACATCGTATCGCCCGGACGGACTACATACTGCCCGGTCGTTACCGCAGGACGCTGGGCCACCGCATTACGATCAACCACGCGCACGTTGCTCGATTTTGTGCTGGAGCAACCGACCAGCAAGGTGCTCAAGACAAGGCCAGTCACCAGGCGCTGAAAGCTCGTGTTACCCATACGCTGCGCAATGACTGTGAGACTCACCCGCCGCTCCCTTTGTGGTGGCTGAAAAATTTGGAATGCCGTATTCCGGCATGAGGTGTGGCAAGTATAACTGGCCGATGCGGCTTTACCTTTAATGAAGCGAAATCGCTTCGCGCACACGTTTGCCAATCGACAATTCGCTGCGTTTAAACCATTGCTGCCGCTGTAAGACCGACACCAGCGAAAGGAATTCAGCGCCTTTAAACAAATGCTCAGGCGAGTGGCCCGTTGAGCAAAGGCACGAATCGAACGGCTCCCAAAACACGACGGGAAAAACCGTTTTCTTCGCGCACGATCAGCAACAATTGCTGTACTTCACCCGAGCCGACCGGAATCACCAGACGTCCGCCCGGAGCCAATTGATCGAGCAATGCCTGCGGCACATCGGTGGCCACCGCCGTGACAATGATGCCGTTGTACGGTGCCAGAGCCGGCCAGCCTTCCCAGCCATCGCCCCAACGGAACACCACGTTACGCAGGTTCAGCTCGACCAGACGTTCCTTGGCCCGATCCTGCAGAACCTTGATGCGCTCAACCGAAAACACCCGCTCCACCAGCTGCGACAACACGGCAGTCTGATAACCGGAACCGGTGCCGATCTCCAGCACCTTGTCCAGCGGCCCTGCTTCCAGCAGCAGCTCGCTCATGCGCGCCACCATATAAGGCTGAGAAATGGTCTGGTTGTGGCCAATCGGTAGTGCGGTGTCTTCATAGGCGCGGTGCGCCAGCGCTTCATCGACAAACAGATGACGCGGCGTACGCCGGATGACTTCCAGCACCTTGGCGTTGGACAGGCCTTCTTCATACAGACGCTGGATCAGACGTTCGCGGGTGCGCTGCGAGGTCATGCCGATGCCGCGACGCAACATATCGTCTTGTTCACGAGACATCAGCGCAGTCCCTCCAGCCAGCCGTCGAGGCTTCGGAAGGCATCGTTGAAGGTGCGATCAAGCTGCAACGGGGTGATCGAAACATAGCCCTGCATCACTGCATGGAAATCGGTGCCCGGGCCGCCATCTTCGGCGTCGCCAGCGGCGGCGATCCAGTAACCGGCCTTGCCACGCGGGTCGACCACTTTCATCGGCGCTGCCGCACGGGCGCGATGGCCGAGACGGGTCAGTTGAATGCCACGAATATGATCAATCGGCAGATTCGGAATGTTCACGTTCAGCACCGTGCGCGGCGGCAGATCGAGCCCGGCGTGGGCCTCGACCAGTTTGCGCGCAAAGTGAGCCGCCGTAGGAAGATTGTCCACCTGACGTGAGACCAGCGAGAAAGCAAACGAAGGACGTTCGAGGAAGCGCCCTTCAAGGGCTGCCGCCACGGTCCCGGAATACAACACGTCATCGCCAAGGTTGGCGCCGAGGTTGATCCCTGAAACCACCATGTCCGGCTGGCGCTCCAGCAGGCCGTTGAGGCCCAGGTGCACGCAGTCGGTCGGTGTGCCATTGAGGCTGATAAAGCCGTTGGCCAGATATTGCGGGTGCAGCGGACGGTCCAGCGTCAGCGAACTGCTGGCGCCGCTCTTGTCCTGCTCAGGGGCGATAACCACGCATTCGGTGTAATCCGCCAGCGCAGCATAAAGCGCGGCAAGACCGGGTGCGGTTACCCCATCGTCGTTTGAAATCAGAATACGCATGGGCTGTCCGTCTGCCCCACCGGCACCAGATCAACGAGCTCGCGCACCAATACGGTGGCAAAGCATCCGGCCGGGAGGACGAATTCCAGTTGCAGAATGTCAGGCTCGGGATAATGCCACGACAACCCGCCAATGGGCAGTCGCAGGATGCGACGTTCGTGGCTCATACCGGCATTAATCAACCAATCGCGCAGATCCGCTTCACGGGCGGCAATTTCCTGCTCCAGATCATGGACAGCGCCGGTCGCCGGCGAGTCACCTTCGCCCCACTGCGGGCCGGTCGGATGCAGATCGAGAATCGCCAGGCGTGGATCGCTGCACTCGGCCTCACCGGCCGGGAAAAAGCTGCGGCTGTCAGTGAACGCCAGCAGATCGCCGACCAGCGCACGTTGCCAGGTGCCATCGGCAACCCGCGCCGCCAGTACCTGATTGAACAAAAAGCTGCGCGCCGTCGACAACAGTCGCGAACGCACATTGCGTTGCTCCGGCAGAGCCTTGCGCGCCGCCCAGGAACGGGCATCGACCACGTTGCCGCCGTCAAAGCCAAAGCGCTGGGCGCCGAAATAATTCGGAATACCTTGTTTAACGATTTGCTGAAGACGTTCTTCGATTGCCGCCTTGTCGCCGGCGAACTGCGTCAGACGCAAGGTGAAACCATTCGCCGAATGCGCGCCGCGTTGCAGCTTGCGCTTGTGGCGGGTGGTCTTGAGGATCTTCAGCGTGTCGTTTTCCGCCGCTGACAGATCCGGATCAGCCTTGCCCGGCAACTGCACACTGAACCACTGACGGGTCAGCGCCTGACGATCCTTGAGCCCGGCATAACTAACCGTGCGCAAAGGCACGCCGGCAGCCTTGGCAATCCGCCGTGCTGCTTCTTCGGTGTTCAGACCGCGTTTTTCCACCCAGATCCACAGGTGCTCGCCATCGCCGCTGAACGGGATGTCGAGGACTTCATCGACCTGAAAATCTTCAGCGATGGCTTTCAGTACCGCGGTGCCGAGGGCGTCGCCATAGGCACGCGGGCCGAGCAATTGCAGTTCGTTCATGCGCGCAGCAACAAGGCAACGGAGTGCACGGCGATGCCTTCTTCGCGACCGACAAAGCCAAGCTTTTCGGTGGTGGTAGCTTTCACGTTCACTTGATCCAACTCAACTTGAAGATCGGCGGCAATCAGTGCGCGCATCGATTCGATATGCGGGGCCATTTTCGGCGCCTGGGCGACGATGGTGTTGTCGACGTTGCCGACCTTCCAGCCCTTGGCGTGGATCAGCCCGACCACATGACGCAACAGCGCACGGCTGTCAGCACCTTTGAATTGTGGATCGGTGTCCGGAAAATGCTTGCCGATATCACCCAGCGCCGCAGCGCCGAGCAAGGCATCGCTCAAGGCGTGCAGCAGGACGTCACCGTCGGAATGAGCGAGCAGCCCGAAGCTGTGTGCGATACGCACGCCGCCCAGAGTAATGAAATCGCCTTCAGCGAAACGGTGCACATCATAGCCGTGGCCAATACGCATAAAAAAACGCCCCGATTTTTGTCAGGGCGTGATTCTACCTGCATTAGCCACGCAGAGCGCGTACGTGATGCTGCAAGTGGTCGTCTATGAAGCTCGATATGAAGAAATAGCTGTGGTCGTAGCCCGGTTGCAGCCGCAGCGTCAGCGGGTGCGCCGCTTGTTTTGCTGCTTGTTGCAGGGCTTCGGGTTTGAGCTGGGTGGCGAGGAAATCGTCACGATCACCCTGGTCGACCAGCAATGGCAGTTTTTCACTGGCTTCAGCGATCAGCGCGCAGGCATCCCACTCACGCCACTTCGAACGGTCTTCGCCCAGATAACGGGAAAAAGCCTTCTGCCCCCAAGGGCAATCCATCGGGTTGTTGATCGGCGAAAATGCCGACACCGATTGATAACGCCCCGGATTGCGCAGGGCACAGACCAGCGCACCGTGACCACCCATCGAGTGACCGCTGATGCTGCGTTTATCCGATGCCGGGAAATGCGCCTCAACCAGTGAAGGCAATTCCTGGACGACATAGTCATGCATCCGATAGTGCCGCGACCAGGGTTCCTGCGTGGCATTCAGATAGAATCCGGCACCGAGGCCGAAATCCCACGCACCGTCCGGATCACCCGGCACATCAGGGCCACGCGGACTGGTGTCCGGCGCAACGATGATCAGCCCCAATTCCGCCGCCATGCGCAGCGCGCCGGCCTTGTGCATGAAGTTCTCGTCGGTGCAGGTCAGCCCCGACAGCCAATACAGCACCGGCAGCTTGCCGCCCTGCTCTGCCTGCGGCGGCAGGTACACGGCAAACACCATGTCACAGCCAAGCACATCGGAACGATGACGATAGCGCTTGTGCCAGCCGCCGAAACTTTTCTGACAGGAGATGTTTTCCAGACTCATGTAAAGACTCCTACGCGCTCACGGCAACAAGCCTTCAAGACCTGCTGCCATGTCGTCACGGTTGATCAGAAATGAATGACGGTACGAATGCTCTTGCCTTCGTGCATCAGGTCGAAAGCCTTGTTGATATCTTCCAGGCCCATGGTGTGGGTAATGAAGGTATCCAGCGGGATTTCACCGCTTTGCGCCATCTCGACGTAGCTAGGCAACTCGGTACGGCCACGTACGCCGCCGAACGCCGAACCGCGCCAGACGCGACCGGTGACCAACTGGAATGGACGGGTAGAGATTTCCTGACCGGCACCGGCCACGCCGATGATGACCGACTCGCCCCAACCCTTGTGGCAGCATTCCAGCGCAGCGCGCATCAGTTGCACGTTGCCGATGCACTCGAAGGAGAAGTCGACGCCGCCATCAGTCATGTCGACGATCACTTCCTGGATCGGGCGATCGAAGTCTTTCGGATTGACGCAGTCGGTAGCGCCCAGTTGCTTGGCGATTTCGAATTTGGCCGGGTTGATGTCGATTGCAATAATCCGCGCAGCCTTGGCTTTCACCGCGCCGATCACCGCCGACAGACCGATGCCGCCGAGGCCGAAAATGGCCACGGTGTCGCCCGGCTTGACCTTGGCGGTGTTGATCACTGCACCGATGCCGGTGGTGACGCCGCAACCGAGCAGGCAGACCTTTTCCAGTGGCGCATCCTTGGAGATTTTCGCGACGGAGATTTCCGGCAACACGGTGTATTCCGAGAACGTCGAAGTACCCATGTAGTGGAAAATCGTCTCGCCCTTGTAGGAAAAGCGCGAAGTGCCGTCCGGCATCAAGCCTTTGCCCTGAGTGGCGCGAATCGCCTGACACAGATTGGTCTTGCCCGACTTGCAAAATTTGCATTGGCCGCATTCCGGGGTGTACAGCGGAATCACGTGATCGCCAACGGCAACCGAAGTCACGCCCTCGCCGATGGCTTCAACGATTGCGCCACCTTCGTGACCGAGGATCGACGGGAAGATGCCTTCCGGGTCCGCGCCGGAGAGGGTGTAGGCATCGGTGTGACAAACCCCGGAAGCCACTACGCGCAGCAACACTTCACCGGCCTTGGGCATGGCGACATCGACTTCAACGATTTCCAGCGGCTTCTTGGCCTCGAAGGCTACGGCGGCGCGCGACTTGATCATGCTGACTCTCCAGTGAATCCATTGAATAAAAAACCAGACTGGGAGTGTAATACATCGACTTACAGTGAATAATCCGGCCAAAAGCAAAACATTATTGCCATGCAGGGATAATCAACGATGTCCGAAAACCGCTGGGAAGGCATCGACGAATTTGTCGCCGTCGCTGAATGCAGCCAATTCACCGCCGCCGCCGAACGTTTAGGCGTTTCTTCCTCGCACATCAGTCGACAAATCGTACGACTCGAAGAGCGTTTGCAGACCCGCCTGCTCTATCGCAGTACCCGCCGAGTAACGCTGACCGAGGCAGGTCAGACGTTTTTGCAACACTGCCAACGTTTGCAGGACGGTCGTGAAGAAGCCCTGCGCGCAGTCGGCGATCTGACCAGCGAACCAAAAGGCATGTTGCGCATGACCTGCGCCGTGGCTTACGGCGAGCGTTTTATCGTGCCGCTGGTGACGCGGTTCATGGGGCTGTATCCGCAGTTGCGCATCGATATTGAATTGAGCAACCGCCAACTCGATCTGGTGCATGAAGGGCTGGATCTGGCGATCCGTTTGGGTCGATTACAGGATTCGCGACTGGTTGCCACTCGGCTGGCGCCACGGCGCATGTATCTCTGCGCGTCACCGTCCTACCTCGAACGGTACGGTCGGCCACACAGTTTGTCGGAACTGTCCCGCCATAACTGCCTGATCGGCAGTTCGGACATCTGGCAGCTTGAGCAGAATGGCCGGGAGTTTTCCCAGCGAGTGCAGGGCAACTGGCGCTGCAACAGTGGGCAAGCGGTGCTGGATGCGGCGTTGCAAGGGGTCGGGTTGTGTCAGTTGCCGGACTATTACGTGCTGGAGCATTTGCACAGTGGCGCGCTGGTTTCGCTGCTGGAAACGCATCAACCACCGAATACGGCGGTGTGGGCGCTGTATCCGCAGCAACGGCATTTATCGCCGAAGGTGCGCAAACTGGTGGATTTTCTCAAGGAAGGTTTGGCCGAGCGGCCGGAGTATCGGATTTGAGTTTGCGTCGACTGCGAATCTACCATCGCCAGCAGGCTGGCTCCCACAGAGGATCTTTAGTGGATACAGATTTTGGTTCAACGCAGATCATGGGTGGGAGCCAGCCTGCTGGCGATAGCGATGCGGCAGCCACCAAAACACTCAGCGGCGGTTAGCCCAACGCTGACGCAGCCATTCCAGATCTTCTGGCCGAGTGACTTTGAGGTTGTCGGATCGACCTTCGATCAAGCGCGGTGCAAGACCCGCCCACTCCATCGCCGACGCTTCATCAGTAATCACCGCATCCGCCACCAGACTGTCCGCCAGCGCCCGATGCAACGCACCGAGGCGGAACATCTGCGGCGTATACGCCTGCCAGATCACACTGCGATCAACGGTTTCAACGACTCGACCGTGCTTGTCGACGCGCTTGAGGGTGTCACGCGCCGGCACTGCCAACAGACCGCCAACCGGATCATCCGACAGCTCGCTGAGCAACTTGTCGAGATCATCGCGGCTCAGATTCGGCCGAGCGGCATCGTGCACCAGCACCCAATCCTCATCGTCTGCACCTTGCGCGTGCAGATGCAGCAAGGCATTGAGCACCGAGCCGGAACGTTCAGAGCCACCCTCGACCCGTTGAATCCGCGAGTCGCCAGCGCAGGCCAGGTTCGGCCAGTAAGGATCATCAACAGCAAGACTGACCACCAGCCCCTTGAGGCTCGGGTGATCAAGGAAACAGCCGAGGCTGTGTTCGAGAATTGTGCGCCCGCCCAGTTGCAAGTATTGCTTGGGACGGTCCGCGGCCATACGGGCACCGACGCCCGCGGCAGGAATCACGGCCCAGAAGGCCGGTAGCGAATTGATCATTGAGCCAGCTGGTAAAGGGTTTCACCGTCCTTGACCATGCCCAGCTCATGGCGAGCCCGTTCTTCAACGGTCTCCATGCCTTTCTTCAGTTCGCTGACTTCCGCGTCCATCACCCGATTGCGCTCCAGCAGGCCTTCGTTCTCGGCATGTTGATCAGCAATCTGCTGATTCAGCTCGGCAACTTGCGCCAGACTGCCATTGCCCACCCACAGGCGGTACTGCAGACCGGCCAGCAGCAAGAGCAAAACGAGAAACAACCAGTAAGGACTGCGCATCGAATATCAGGTATCCAGTGAAAAAAGACAGCCACACAAAAACTTTGAAACGTCTGATAGCACGAAGCCTGGAAGATCCAGGCTTGTGCATATAAGGCATCAGATTAGTGGCAAATCCATCGCTGTCACGACTTTTCCGACACAATCCGGTGTCTTTTTTACCATGTACTTATCAGCCGCGGAACTCGGAGCGACCGTTGTACTTGGCTTTGCCATTCAACTGCTCTTCGATACGCAGCAGTTGGTTGTACTTGGAAACGCGATCGGAACGGCACAGAGAGCCGGTCTTGATCTGGCCAGCCGCAGTGCCCACAGCCAGATCGGCAATGGTCGAATCTTCGGTTTCGCCGGAGCGATGCGAGATGACGGCGGTGTAACCAGCGGCCTTGGCCATCTGGATGGCTTCCAGGGTTTCGGTCAGGGTGCCGATCTGGTTGAACTTGATCAGGATCGAGTTGGCGATCTTTTTATCGATGCCTTCTTTCAGGATCTTGGTGTTGGTTACGAACAGGTCGTCGCCTACCAGTTGGGTCTTCTCGCCGATTTTGTCGGTGAGGATCTTCCAGCCAGCCCAGTCGGACTCGTCCAGACCGTCTTCGATGGAGATGATCGGGTAACGCTCGGTCAGACCTTTCAGGTAATCAGCGAAACCTTCAGCGGTGAATACCTGACCTTCGCCGGACAGGTTGTACTTGCCGTCTTCGTAGAATTCGCTGGCCGCGCAGTCCAGAGCCAGGGTCACGTCGGTGCCCAGCTTGTAACCGGCGTTGGCCACAGCTTCCGAGATCACTTTCAAAGCGTCTTCGTTGGAAGCCAGGTTCGGCGCGAAACCACCTTCGTCACCGACTGCGGTGCTCAGGCCACGGGCCTTCAGCACAGCTTTGAGGTGATGGAAAATCTCGGTGCCCATACGCAGACCTTCCGAGAAAGACTTGGCGCCAACCGGCTGAACCATGAATTCCTGGATGTCGACGTTGTTATCGGCGTGCTCGCCACCGTTGATGATGTTCATCATCGGAACCGGCATCGAGTACACACCCGGGGTGCCGTTCAGGTTGGCGATGTGTGCGTACAGCGGCAGGTCCTGGTCCTGTGCAGCAGCCTTGGCCGCAGCCAGGGATACGGCGAGGATGGCGTTGGCGCCCAGGGTGCCTTTGTTTTCGGTGCCGTCCAGCTTGATCATCGCGTGATCGAGGGCTTTCTGGTCGCTTGGGTCTTTACCCAACAGCAGGTCACGGATCGGACCATTGATGTTGGCTACGGCCTTGAGCACGCCCTTGCCCAGGTAACGGCTCTTGTCGCCATCACGCAGCTCGAGCGCTTCACGCGAGCCAGTGGATGCACCGGACGGCGCGCAAGCGCTGCCGATGATGCCGTTGTCGAGAAGCACGTCCGCTTCCACGGTGGGATTGCCACGGGAGTCGAGAACTTCACGACCTTTGATGTCGACGATTTTTGCCATTGTTGTAAACACTCCAAAGTTGACGAAAACGACGCAGCTAGAGGAAATCTTCAATCGTCGGCAAGCGAAGTACAGCGGGCAGACTTGCAGACGACAAGGCTCAGGCCCGAGGGCCTGAGCATTAAATCGTGCGGTACTTTACCGGAGAATTGAGGTTTACGCGGTTTCTACCGTCGGAAAACTCTTCACCAGTTCGTCCAAAGCTTTGAGCTGGGCCAGAAATGGCTCCAGTTTGTCCAGACGCAAGGCGCAAGGGCCGTCGCATTTGGCGTTGTCCGGGTCCGGATGCGCTTCGAGGAACAGACCGGCCAGGCCCTGGCTCATGCCAGCCTTGGCCAGATCGAGAACCTGTGCACGGCGACCGCCGGCGGAGTCGGAACGACCGCCAGGCATTTGCAGCGCGTGGGTCACGTCGAAGAATACCGGGTACTCGAACTGCTTCATGATGCCGAAGCCGAGCATGTCGACCACGAGGTTGTTGTAGCCGAAGCTCGAACCACTCTCGCAGAGGATCAATTGATCGTTACCCGCATCCACGCACTAGTTCAGGATGTGTTTCATTTCCTGAGGCGCGAGGAACTGGGCTTTCTTGATGTTGATCACTGCATTGGTCTTGGCCATCGCGACGACCAGATCGGTCTGGCGCGACAGGAAGGCTGGCAGTTGAATAATGTCGCAGACTTCAGCGACGACCGCGGCCTGCGCAGGCTCGTGGACGTCGGTGATGATCGGCACGCCGAAGGCTTGTTTGATGTCCTGGAAGATGCGCATGCCCTCTTCCAGGCCAGGACCACGATAAGAGGCCACAGAAGACCGGTTGGCCTTGTCGAAACTGGCCTTGAACACGTAAGGGATACCGAGTTTTTCGGTGACCTTCACATACTCCTCGCAAACCTGCATGGCCATGTCGCGGCTTTCCAGCACGTTCATGCCGCCGAACAGCACCATGGGTTTGTCGTTGGCAATCTCGATGTCGCCGACGCGGATGATCTTCTGTGCCATCGGGGTTACGCCTTCTTCTGGTGTTGAGCCAAAGCTGCCTTGACGAAGCCGCTGAACAGCGGGTGACCGTCACGTGGAGTCGAGGTGAACTCAGGGTGGAACTGGCAAGCGACGAACCAAGGATGATCCGCAGCTTCAACCACTTCAACCAGTGCAGCATCTGCCGAACGACCGGAAATTTTCAGGCCGGCTTCGATCAGTTGTGGCAGCAGGTTGTTGTTCACTTCGTAACGGTGACGGTGACGCTCGACAATCACATCCTTGGCGTAGCAATCGTGCACCTTGGAGCCGGCTTCAAGCAGGCATTCCTGTGCGCCGAGACGCATGGTGCCGCCCAGATCGGACGCTTCGGTACGGGTTTCGACAGCACCGGTAGCATCTTCCCACTCGGTGATCAGACCCACGACCGGGTGACCGCTGGTGCGGTCGAACTCGGTGGAGTTGGCGTCTTTCCAGCCCATCACGTTACGAGCGAACTCGATGACCGCCACTTGCATGCCCAGGCAGATACCCAGGTACGGAATCTTGTTCTCGCGAGCGAATTGAACGGCAGTGATCTTGCCTTCCACGCCGCGCAGACCGAAGCCGCCTGGTACCAGAATCGCGTCAACACCTTCCAGCAGCGCAGTGCCCTGGTTTTCGATGTCTTCGGAATCGATATAGCGCAGGTTGACCTTGGTGCGGTTGCTGATACCGGCATGGCTCATCGCTTCGATCAGCGACTTGTAGGCATCCAGCAGTTCCATGTACTTACCGACCATGGCGATGGTGACTTCGTGCTCCGGGTTCAGCTTGGCGTCAACCACGGCTTCCCACTCGGACAGATCGGCACCGCCGCACTGCAGACCGAAACGCTCTACGACGAAATCGTCCAGACCCTGCGAGTGCAGGATGCCCGGGATCTTGTAGATGGTGTCGGCGTCTTCCAGCGCGATAACCGCACGCTCTTCAACGTTGGTGAACTGCGCGATCTTGCGACGCGACGAAATGTCGATCGGGTGATCGGAGCGGCACACCAGCACGTCCGGCTGCAGGCCGATGGAACGCAGTTCCTTGACCGAGTGCTGGGTTGGCTTGGTTTTGGTTTCGCCGGCGGTGGCGATGTACGGCACCAGCGTCAGGTGCATCAGCATCGCGCGCTTGGCGCCGACTTCGAAACGCAGCTGACGGATGGCTTCGAGGAACGGTTGCGACTCGATGTCACCCACGGTGCCACCGATCTCGACCATTGCCACGTCGGCATCGCCTGCTCCCTTGATGATGCGGCGCTTGATTTC
>NZ_JBIUXX010000047.1:0-46114 GCF_044744235.1 Pseudomonas sp. NPDC087346 | reverse complement strand
AGTAGAAGACTTCGAAGCCTTACTGCCGTGGAACTGCACGCCGCAAATTCCAAGATAGCCATAGATTCCCACCTTTAAAATGTGGGGTTTATGGAACGCTTACCCTATGTTTGCCGAGAGACGATCTATAGCGCGGTCTATGCCCTGCCCGTTGGTGAGTTACGCAAAAAGCTAATCATCTGCCTGCGTCAGGGCAAAAGCACGCGCCGCCCTCGTGCCGCAGGGGTAGATCGGCGCGGCCAACTTCCTGATATGGTCAGTATCCACGTGCGCCCGCCGGAGATTGAAGACCGTCTGATGCCCGGTCATTGGGAGGGAGACCTGATCAAGGGTAAGGCCAACGCCTCGTCCGTCGGCACGTTGGTGGAGCGCACCAGTGGTTACCTGATGCTGGTGAAGATGCACGACGCGACGGCGACCTCTGCGGTGGAGGGCTTCAGCGCAGCGCTCAATCGTATGCCGTGGCGATGCGTAAGAGCATGACCTACGAGCAGGGGCGGGAGATGGCACGGCATGCGGAAATTACCCAGAAGACTGACGTCGCCATCTATTTTTGCGACCCGCACAGCCCTTGGCAGCGCGGCAGCAACGAGAACATCAATGGTTTGATCCGCCAGTATCTACCCAAGGGCACACACTTGTTGAAACACAGCCAGGAAGAACTGGATGCCATAGCCCGGCACTTGAACATGCGCCCACGTAAGCGTTTCGATTTCAAATGCCCCATCGAAATGATGGGCCAAGTGATGCAAGAGGCCATGGCTATGCGACATGATGCCCCAACTTCAATTCAATAACCGTGTTGCACTCAGCTCCAGCATCCGCCCTTCAATAAAGCCTGACCGGTCGCCTCACCAATGCGCTGGGCAACATTCACAAAACCAACCGAAAGCCCATAAAAAAGCAGGAGAGGCATTGCGCCCCTCCTGCTGATTGTTTCCTGCGATGTCATTAGCGCTAGGCACCTACGCTGCCTGGGCGGATCGATGGCTGTGCGGCCAGGGCACGCGCAACCCTCAACTCCGTCAGGCAGGCGTCCTAGACGGATGTCGCCGAGATCGGCGGTTCAATGACAGATGACAGGGTAAACAACACCTCCTTGTCGATCCCCACGGTCGCAAAAACCGCGACTAACTGCTCAACGCTGATCACCACTGAAGTGCCCTCCAGCTCGATTTGCAGATGCCGGTGCGTCGCGGCGTGTTTACCGAAGACCCCGCGCACCACCAAGACCGTTTCAATCTCGTAATCGGTCAGCAACAGGTCGTCATCATGGCGACTGACGAGGATTTGCTCCAAGTCGGTCACCGCCATGATCAGGCGATCCAAAGCTTTATCAGGATCATCGTTATCAATGACGATGGTTGGATAATGCTGCCACATTGCCTGGCTGATACGGTAGGTATCAGACGCCCCCCCACCCTGCACTACCACTTTGTCGACACCGACAATGATCGGTGCGGCCAAATCGTCGTCGCTACCTCCCTCGCCTTGAAGCTGGAGAGATGTGCCAAAGCGCTCAGCATTGGTAAACCGGTTGAGGCTTTCGCTGCTGCTGTCCTTGATCCGATACAACGTTTGAGTCGTTGGGTTATAGATGTAGGCGGCCTGTTCTTCAGGAGCGATCCCCAAGAAACGCAGATTGTCCGTAGCAGCCATCCCATGGCTCCAGAACACCTGACCACTGGCGATATCGAACCAGCCTTGGTGGAGTTTGCCCTGCAAGGTCAGCACGCCTTGGGCTTGCCATTGACTGGTTACGTCGACCAGTGCTTGTGACAGCTTGTCGAAGTTATCCTTCTGCCAGTTTTTGGTGACGGCGATCAGTTGAAGTTCACCGCTGTCGGCACGCAGCAAAATCTCACCCTGGACAGTGGTCAGACGCATTCCGGTATCAACTTGCTCCGCCGCCACGAGGTGAAGTTCCGGCGCCAAGGTACTGGCCACAGGAACCTGGGCCGACGCGCTCAGCACCTGCTCAGCGTCAAACGCGGCGCTCAGCGCTTGCGCAGTCATGGCGGGCTGGTGATACAGATGACCGCTCTCGGGCTCGAAGAGCCGTGCGGCGGAACCATCCGCTTCAAATCCCAGAAATTGCAGCGACTTGTTCTGCAGCGCCGCCGAAGCGACCACCACTTGACCGTTGTGGTACCACACGGGCAGCACACTTTTACCGTCAGTGCCTTTGATCCCGAACACGGCCAGGGTGGCGCCTTTGCCATTCACAGACTCTAGATCTTTCCACCACGTAGTGCGGCCCTTGAGCCAATGCTCGTTGACGGCTTCATAGTTGAGCCGCCCCAGCACATCCAGCTGAGCCACACGCCCATCTTCGGTGATGGCGAGCAGGTTGCCGTTGACATCCACCACACTGGCCAGAGACGGAGCGGTTACCCGCAAAGCAGTGGGCTGGCTGGCGTCGAGTATCGCTTGCCCCGGCCCTTCCTGACGAAACAGGACGTCTTGCTCTTTGCTGTAGAAAAAGAACACTTCCTTGGCATGGCTGCGAGGCAGGCTGCCCGCCAACAGCAGATCCGCCGGAATCGGCCAGGCGCTATGAACCTGATCTGGCGTTTGGAAACGCAGTGCGTGGTCCTTCGGTGGCTCCAGATTCGGTTTGATCACCATGCCATCGTGGGTGCGAATCCAGTAGCGGTGCGCGACACCGGCCACATCGGTGCCGAATACTGTCACCAGCGCCGCATTGATCGGCTTAATTAGAGGCGCACCTTCGAGCAGATAGCCCGGAGTCGTACGCGGCGTGCTATTGCTCTCGTAGCCGGTAAGCAAGTCGTTGACCGCATCGCTGTGCTGACCGGTGTGCGCCGAAAGCTTCAACAGTTCATCATCACCCACCGCACTGACCAATTCCATTTGAGTGCCCGAGATCCGATAACCCAGCTCGGCCTCACTACCATCCTTGAGTAGATGGGTACGAACCAAGTGAATCGCATCACCCTCCTGCCATAGGCGGCTGATCTTGCCCGCACTGTGGTTGAACCATGGATCGAACTGCGCATCGACCTGTCCGTTGGCAATCGTGACCCGCCACACGACCGCGTTCTCGGCGTCATAAAAATAGGCATGATCTCCAATCACCGCGCCCAGGCTACCTTGCTTGACCTCTTCTTGGGTGGTGTCGGTAAACAGCATCCGGTCCTTGGCGACGTCGTAGAAGCCTCGGCCCACATTGCGCTCACCATGGGTGTAGTTCTCAACCACCACGTACTGCCCCTGCAGTTGATGTTTCTGGGCAAGGTCATGCAGATGTTGCTCAATGGACTGACCGGGCACCTTCCATTGGTTGGCGTCTTCGCGCACGATCAGAGTGGTCAGACCGGCAAAATCGACTTCACTTACTTCACCCTTGTGGCTAATCACCATTACACGGACGGTCTGTTGCAGATCAACGTCAACAACGACCCCGCCAACCGTCAGGCGATTCGTCGAGACGCTGATGCTGTCACTGGAGAGCTGACTGCTATCAATGATCCAGCTTGACGGCGCACCGCCGTGAGCGCCAGTCAATTTGACCGTGGCACCTTCGTTGAGGCCGATCAGATACTCCCCACCATTTCCCTGGACCTCATAGTGCAGGTAACCGTGCAGTTCCTGGGGCAGTTCGGGCACCAACAGGTGACGACCATGCTGATCGAGCAACACTTCAATCGGGGTCGCGACGTACTCTTGATGAATCCTGCTGACCGTATATTCAGATGGGAAAATGTAGAAGTCGTAGTCGAATCGGTAGTCCTGCTCAAGCTTGCGCAGCACATCGAAGCCAGGATCGTGGCGAGTGGTTGCACCTGGAAAATGAATGTACCCGTAGCTGATATAGGATTTGACCGTGCCAGGCAGAATAACCACCTTGCTGTCGCTGTGAGCGAGCCCATGCAGGCTCGCGTAACCAATACCACTGCGCACCTCGATCGCCTGGTTGCGGTCGTTCACCATGGTCGGAAAGTCACCGCCCCAGAAGAAGTAGTTGATTTCCCCCGAACCGGTTCTACCGTGGTGTGTGCGATAGAGGTATTGGCTGTCAAATTCGACCAGGCCCTGGCGCAAGTTAAGGGTCTTGATCACCGCCCCACTGAGGGGCACCAATACCTGCTCTTTATCGTCATAACGGTAGCCATTGCCCTTGTACGCAGTATCGACTGCCTCAAAGTAACGACCCACCGCCTTGATATCCTCGGCCACCGGTGCAAAGGCCTGCGCCAAGCCAGTAAAGCCCACCGCGAGCCCGCCCAGGACTACCCCAGCCCCGCCCAGCACTGCGCCGACCGTCGAGGCACCAAGCAGCCCGGCACCAATCCCCGCCGCACTCGAGACGAAACTGGCCGAGTCGAACGCCAACTGGGTACCGTAGATCGCTTTCTGTCCTTCATTCTCAGCATGTGCCAGCTCGTAGGCGTCCAGTACGACGAAGGCACCGCCGAACACCACGCCGACACCTTCGTTGACGGTGTGGCCCAGGGATGAGGCAAAATCCTTGAGCGAGGTTTCGGCCGCCACCACTTCGCCGCGTAACGCGGTACGCACCAGCTCGATGACCTTGGCCGCGCCCTGTACTACACCATGACCCATCTGGATGAGATTGAGATAGCTGTGGATCTTCAAGGCGGTCGCCAGCTCAGGTGACGTAATACCGCTTGCCGTGTCTTGACGGCTCTTTTCGGTAAACCAACGGATCAGCGCTTGCACCGTAAACCCCGAGTTCAAACCGTCAACCGGCGATGCCTCGCCTGCGCCCGCTTTAGGCCGCATCTGACCGTGTTCGACGGTAAAATGCTCGCCCAATGTCGAGGTATGCTCATCGACGAAGTCACGGAACTCGACAAAGGTGGCATCGTGGGTGGTCAACCAGCGCGTTTCCTCGGGTTGCTCACGGTTGATGAACTGTACCCGATAGCCTTCCCCCTCCGCTTGCTCTTGGGTATTAGCAATCACTGGCATCCAGCGGTGATCAAGACCTGCCTCCAGAGCAAGTCGGGTACTGGCTTCGTGATATTTGGCGCCCCACTGCTCGGCATCAAAAGATGCCAAAGAGGTACGTAACTGGGTGTCTTCGACCACCCGCTCTTGCGCATTGACCGTACGCTCAACCTGACGTTGTGTTTCGAGCACATTGACCAGTTCGCCGGCACGGCTCAGGTCGGCCACATTAAGGCCGTAGTTCAAGGGAACTGCGGCCATTTTGGCGGTATCGATTTCGACTAGATTGAAGATTGGTGACGACTGGCTGCCCAAAGAACCGTAATGCGCAGCCAGTTTGTTTTCTACCAAGTGCTGCGTCATCGCCTTGGACAGACTAGCAGTATCTTCGAAGGCAAAAATTCCCACATTCGGGTCATAAAAATAGTAACTACGGCCTTCGGCGTTGACGGTGCTTCCCACCAACATCGAGTGCCCCGGAGTATTGAGCGCAAACATCGACGTATGGGTGGTGGCATCCAATCGAGACATCACCTCGCGCAGTTTGACCTCGCCCTGCTGCGTTGACGCTTGAACGGCCTCAACGTTGGAGTGCAATTTGATCAGGCTGTTTTGAAGCAGCGTGGAGCTCCCAGACTTTGGATCAGCAGCGGCCACGAACAGTTTTTCAACCAAACTATTAACACCCTCCTCGCCACCACTGGCCAGTGCCACCGCCATGGCCCGAACCAAGGGGTAACAACGGCCACCGGATTTATCGCCCACCAGCGTCAGATAAAAGTCCTGCGGAACCAGACGGTCGAAGGTGCTGCCGTTACTACGCAAATCTTCGCTGTACGCGGCCGCCAGCCTCAATACTTTGTCGATGTACTCCGCTTGGCTAGCTTCGGTGATACGCCCACTCAATGCCCCTCGCTGCACGGGGGTAAGGTGACCGTCAAGAAACAAACGTTTCATCTCTAGAGCCGACATCGTGTCACTCACTCCGGGGATAGTGATCTCATGAAAGTTGCGCAAACCGTCCATAAATGCTGGGTGTTGAGCCCCTTGTTGGTAAGCTTCAGAGATCGCGTAACGTTCGGCCAAGCGGCTATGGCGCTCCTCGCCCCCGCCCTGAATGGAGATATCGTCAGTGCGCACCACGGCAGCGGTGCCTTTTTTGTCCTTGATCTGTTGCCAAAGCCAAGTCGTTTCCGCCAGGCGGGCGTCACTCAATAGCGGGGCGTATTGCGCCTTATAGAACTCCAGCGTGAGGTTGATCTGTTTGATCTGTTGCTCGATCAAAGTGGTTTGGGTTGAGGTACGGAGTTTCTCTTGCAACTGGTAGCGTTGCTCTCGCAACGGCTCAATGTCGGCGTTGATCTTCGCTTGAACGTCTGCACGCAGCTTGTTCCACTTGGCAATTGCTGGGTGATTAGGCGAAAACTCCCCGTCTGTGTAGACACCGTCAATGTCCTCGTCGACGGGTACGCGGAACTGTACCGCCACCTTCTTCAGTTGCTGGTGAACCTGCTCGCGGTAGGCGGCAAATTCGGTTGGGGTTTTCCCCGTCCCTTGATGATCAGCAACTTTGATCGTGAGTGGCTGCTCACCATTTCGCAGCTTTGGCCATACCAGCATGCCTTCACGCTGGTAATCCTGCTTTTGAAATACCAATTGCCATTCGCCATTGATGTACTGCATGTAGGCCGCCGCGAGGCCTTCAGCCGTGCCGGGGACTTGATAATCCTTAAAGTCAACGGCCATTGCCACATCGTCGTAAAGCAATGAGCTGTTCACTCGACCATCGTGGTACACCCGCAAGGTATTGGCATCGAGCGTGGTCACGACCACGGAGCACCCCGACAACGTTCCCGTGAACAGGAAGGAGCCGGTGGCCGCCTGTTTGGGAATATCCACATAGGCGGGTGACGCGTTTGCTTGGTTGGCACCATTGTAGCCAAGGAAATACGCCGGCACGCTGACACCGGAACCAGAACGCTCAGTGTATTCGACCTCGTATATGCCTGGGGTGACGTTCACCAGTTGGGCATGCCCCTCTGCCGGCAGGCGCCCTCTCTTGGTCATTGCTTCAAGACTGATCACATGGGATTTGGCGAACAGCACTGGATCAGTAATAAACTGCTGGATGTCCGCGCTACCTTCGCGGGCCTCAGCGCCACCGAGCAGGGGCAGCCCACCCTTGAGTTTGCGGTCTAGCACTGCTTGTGCGAGCAGGGCCGGATTGTTTACATCATACCCGCGCGTCTGCAAGAGTCTTGGCAAGGTCCGCTCAATAGGGGTCTCAGTGAGCAAGGACTGGGCGCCTGCGGCCGCAATCAGTTTTGCTCGAGACTGGCCGTGACTGCTCGACTCACCCTCGGCAGTCTCGGAGTAGGCAACACCTTTGCCCACTCGGTACATACCAACAGGGGTATGCTCAACAAAGGCCGTTGGCGACAACAGCTCGCCAAGCTTTTTATTGATCGCCTGGGCATGCTCCACCCCGGCACTGGAAAGATAGATCACCGCTTGGTCAGTACGACTGCCTAGGTTTCTCGGGCCCATGATCTTGGCCTGATGCAGCCAGCCTCGATTGTCGTCACTGAACAATCGGGTCAGCGCCTTGGCCAGCGGATTGAAGTACGCCTTCTCGACATTGATGGTCAGCCGCGCGCCAACCTTGGCGCGTGCAGCGTGGCGCTGCGTGAAGTCCTTGGGCAATACCCGAAAGGCATCGGCTTTCGCCAGAACGCTATCGGGTTGCGACGACAAGGCCACTTGTTCACCGCCTTGCACCAGAATGTCGACGTCCTTGGCGCTGACCGCCAGCGCCTTGACATAGTCAACAAACTTCAGTTGTTGATTCTCATCAAGACCGCTGACACCCATAGGTTTATCGTTGCTGTAACGCTGATAAGCGTCATGTTCCAGCATTTTTTCCAACTTCTTCTGCCGGTCAAGCGTCTCAGCGGTCCACTTTTTACCGTTCTCACGGTAAATCTTTTTAATATCATGGATCAGCGCCTGTGCGGCGGGACGGCGGCTAATCTCTTTAAATGTTTCTTGTGCAAAAATAAGCAGCGATTGATAGCTGTTGTTAGGCATCGTATTTCTCTTGAGTAAAGGTGTATTGGTTCTTTGCGAACTGCAATACGTGAGCGCTAGTGGCAGCCATAAGCGTGCCCATAAGCGGCGATTCAACAGGGTTAAATACCGCTCACTAAAAACCAACATACACACGAACAAGATGGCAGTGCCAGGTATAAATCTGTGCAGCCAAACCACTCAAACAAATAAGTAGCTGCCAAAAAGTCGCGAGCGTCGAGGCTCTGCGTGAACGGAAAGAAAATACACAAAGTAACTACAGTTCGTGCTTCCTGTATATTTACATACTCAATCATGATGTTTTATAGAGCCCAGATCGTCAATGAATCTATGAAATCAGACTTCAACCACAATCGCTACGGTTGGCGCCCCGACAGGCAGACCTAATAGTCATGTGCCGTACGCGTTATTTGACGCGACGGCGTCAACTTGCGAACGCTGATGAACAGCCGAAAAAGTTCAGAAAGCTCGGGCATACATTTCAATCGCACGCGGGAGGACAGTCCCAGAAACGTTGAGTATCAAGCACTCGCTTACTGCGCCGATGTTATTTTGAACCGTAGTGTTGGGCCTACGACTGTGCTCTTTTTTATGATGACACCCCTAATTATTTCAGCCTATAAAAGACTTTGGCAAACCAGCTAACTACAGAGAGAGCGACACACGACCAATGCGTACTGGCTTCATCAAGACTGTCTGAAAACATAAATTCGGCAGATGCAAGCCAGGAGAGCTGTTAAACTCAAACTGCACCTTGGTACGAATGCAAAAAGCAAGGCTTTATTCTGTGTCTCGATGGTAGTGACGATGACTTATTTTTTGGGAGAGGGGGCGCAAGCGCGCCTAAGCGCTTTAAAATAATCGAATCTGCGGCCTCTTGGCGATGTCAGGCGAGACTCGGGTATAGGCACAAGAGAGCATTTACGATTAAAGTTTCGCGTATTATTCGTGAGGTGACGAACGACCCAACGTGCTAAATCAAGCTCGCTGCCAGATGTTTGCCACTCGACATTTTTGAAAAAACAAGTGCCAACTCCTACCAAGGGACGGGGCATATCTGCGCCGCATGCCAAAGCAGATTCATATGACTCCAGTCGATGGCTGTTATGCCGTAGCACGAACTGATTAACCGGTCCGCAGAAAATACGGATTAGCAGAGTTCGGGCGCAAATCACAGGACAACATCAACTATTGCGGACCACTCCCTAATTGGACGTACAAATGTCCATTGACCTAGTCTTGGCATTATGAGTACTGGCTCACCTCAAAGCCTGTCATGTTTCCAGTTCCAGACGTTGAGCGCCTTCTATCGAGACTCGCCCAACAGCTTGAAGACTTCATGCTGAATCAGCAGATTGAACCCCAGCGCCGAGACGCCCCCTTGCTCTCCAATGCCAAAGCGACATGGTGAGCATGCTGAATGCTCGTAGCCCTTACGAGACCGGCTGCATCTGGCTTCAAGTTTTGCACTTCATCCAGTTTTTTCTCCCCAAGTCGAGCAACTGATTGATCGCTGCTTCATGACAAGTAGGTCCTCGTATGGAGATTCACGGAGACGCCGCGCAATGCTTGGAAACAGTTTGATGGTATTGATGCTGGCAACGCCTTCCGTGAGACTCAACATCTGGCTATCAAGCAGAATGATGCGAGGAGATCGGCAAACGCCATCAGCAATAGTGTCTTTCAGCCCGTAGGATAATCACAGATCAAACGCCCTTCCGGGTTAGGGATGGTCTTATATGGACGCCTCCCAGAGCTCAATAGGTAGCCATGCTGGCGCATAGGTAGGAGCAGTCTTATATCCGGCCTGTTGTGCAGGCCGGAAAACCTGCTGGCCCTGATGGAATCCGCTGACGAAGCCCTCATCTGAAGATCGAGCTACGGGCAATGCCCGTACTCACCATCCCTACCAGGTTTACCTCGCCACGGAATGGCCTATTTCGCCATCACTTGTTTGCCGCCTGCGCTCCTTGTGAAGTCTATTGATTACTGCTTTCAATGCCTCGTGGGCGATACTGTAAAAAATTCGGTCCGATATGGCGAACCCGCTGTGGCTAATAAGCTCGCCAGAACTCTTTGGGCAGTGTTGTTACTCGCACGGTATTGGTATTCACATAGCAGGAAGCCGCTCAGCAAGGTGTGCGCTCTTTCGCATACGATTGGTGCGCCCAGCATGGGTGCATGCTTGTGGGTGAAAATCCCGCCGTGAGCTGACCACAGAGAATGAAATGAAGCGTAACTGCATGAGGACAAACGAGTGTGCGGAGGAAGTGTGAAGTCGGCGGTTGTGCGGTGAAGGATCAAAAAACGCACATCGAAAAAACAGGCATCCGAACAAGGCCCAATATTCGCAATTCACCTCTGGAACTATTTTTCGGGCAACCAGCTCTGACTTAACGGCGTATCATCGCGCGTTCCAGAATTCAATACTTGCAAGCGCGCCTCATAAGCAATCCTGACCGACTCTGGGACCCCTAGCACCGGGGGCTGCAACGACACCAACGGTTGGACTCCTTTGTCTATCATTTCGGCTGTTACTTTATCAATAAAACGCTGACGATCAAGGCGGCGCAATCCAACTACGTCATCGATAAACCCACTGGCCTCAGCGTTACCTATATTCGGGTATCTATCTGCAATGCCGGCGCGGAGCATGGTGCGATTGTCGGTGGTAAAGTTATTTTCGCCATTGGCCACATAAGCTGGCATCAGTCCAGATAATGCTGCTGCGGAAGCCTTGACCGGACCTAATTGTGGCGACACGATGACAGATGCCACCTCGGTCAAGGTTTGGTTTTCCACCTCTGCGGCGACCCCGCGTAGGTTGCCTGTTTTACTGTTAACTTGTTGCTGGAAGTAGTCGCGCGCCGCCAAATAATCCTCTACTAGATTCTGCAATACCTGTATATCTGACGATTGAACGCCCTCCACTAGCCAGGTTTTCGGATGTGCCTGGAACTGTTCCGATGTCGCACCTTCTAATAACATTTGCGACATTTCTTCAGCCTGCTTGCCGGGAAATCTTGTCATTTCCTCAAAAATTCGATCTACAGCGTGATCCATATAACTATGCTGAACATTGGCAGCCAACTGAGCAACTGCCGCCCCAACAATAATCAAACCGTTATCGCTATTTGAACCGCGATTTTGCAAGCCTATTACCGTCTTGTAAGGCTGGTCGCTATAGACCTGGTCGTAGTCATATACCGGCTCTAGGTGGTCACGTAGCTCACCCAGTAACGCGCCAGCACTCCCTGGTTTGTGGATGTCCTGCCCTAAGGCGTAAACGTAGTAGTCCGCTTCCAAGGAAGTGCGCGCGTCTTTGATACCGTGTTCTGGCGAAGTGTAGTCCAGTCGTAATGCCGAGCCGTACTCTTGTTTTGTTGGATAGATATCAAGTGAATCTACTTTGCGCAAAGCACTTTGAGCCAGCGCAGGTGCAAACTTCAGATGGTTGCCATCCAATAACAGCGGACTGGTACTGCGGGTAAACCAAACCACATTTGCTCCTAGTTCTCCTGCGCGTTCAACTGCATCAATGCCTGCATTTGGTCCATGTACAACCACTGTTTTTCCGGAAAATTTCTGGGGTGCGGTATCACTCGCCCGCATAAACTCATCGAGGCCCAACACCTTGTCGCGCAAAGCTTCCTGCTCATGCAGCTTGATGTTATCCAGTCGTTTTTCTGCCTGAGTGTGTGGCGTAGAGCTGTTCCAGATACTGGTATGAGGTCCGGCACCAGCTCCCAATACAACCTGCCGACTGTCCAGAACCTGACCACTGTCCAAGCGGATTCGGAAGCAACCATCATCCAGCTGCTTAATATGCGTTACCAGCGCCTCCAGATGCTCTGCACCCAACCCCACTGCTTGGGTCAACTGTTGTTGATTACCCGCAGAAAATTCGCCGCGATCAGCATAACCAGGGTCATATGCCGGCACCTGCTGCCCCCAATGACTGACGAGTTCGGTTGGTTGATTGAGATACCCTTGGCCACGAACATTCGCCCCCCAAGAGTCCTCCTTACCGACAATACTGACCTTTCCTGAAAATGGCAAAGTTACTCCGCCTTCGGCAAAGCGACCATTAAGTTCATTAAGCAGATAGGCCACACTACTGCCCACCCCTATAAACGTTAGTTCGCGTACTCGATGCGGATCCAACGGCGTATTCGTATTACTGATAGCCTGGCCGGTTGCGGCCGGGGTCTGCTCTGTAGTGGCAGAGCCCATCACAGCGAGTTGCATATGATGCAAGTTATGTCCGATAAGCATTGTGGTGCTCCTCTCTAAAAAGTCCGGAAGTCCCCGGAGCCTAACATGCGTTTGCGATGTTCTTTTTTACGCTGATATAGAATTGGCCGGGGCAAGTTTTCCTGCGCATTGGTCGTGACTCGCTGCGAGGATGTATGAACACGCCTTGCTTATTGTTTTCTGCATGAAAACATTGTGCAGCGTGGCAGCGTGATCCGGAGTCTGCACGTCCTCCTTGAAGTGAAGCACTGGCTCACTGCATATTTGCAAGCTCAAACTATTAGGGTTTTTTATGAGCATGGCTCAGCTCCGTGGAGAACACCGCTGGTGAGGCTGCTTCAGCCTAAACAACGCCCAATGGCCATGTCTTTCAAGCAACGCGCAAATATTGTCAAAACGGAAAGCCTGGATTCGGGATGGCCCCGGCCGCAAACCGGAAATGTTCTTGATGCCTTCCAGCGCCCCCGCCGTTTAGGACGAGGCTGGTCTGCGGTAGCCGGGCCAGCTGCACTTCGGTGACACCGTTCTCGAAACTGCGCAGCGTAACCTGCCGCTGCCCCGCCCCCTCGGCAATCAATTGCGCCGCCCCTTCGGGATGTGGTTTGACCACGTGCACGGCCGATGTCCGGTAGTTACGCGCTGACCGCGATGCCGATCGTGCTCTTGAGCGCCGCCATCAAACCCTGACCCACAGGGTCCGTGGACAACGTGCCCTTGGCCGGTTGCTGGCCCTTCGGCGGAGTGATTAGTAGCGGCAGGCTGGCATCGGCAAGCGCGTTGACTGACGACTGAATGTGCATAAAAGGCTCCTGTAGAACGTAGGCTCTTTTCTGGAGCAAATACTAAGGGAATCGGTTTTTTGGCTTTTCCAGTATCGGGCGCATTTTTATCAATTTAAAACTTCAAGCGATTGCTCCTCGATTGCGCTGCCAATCAATGGCGCAGAGACTCGGCCACCCTGCATCCACGTTTGCTTAAGGGCCTCTTCCAGGGCGCCCAACTGGCCGTCGACACTCGCGTCGATGATGCCGATCTCGGTTTCCAGGATGCAGCCGCCCTGGTCCAGCCGGGCATCGGCGATGACCTCGACATAACCTACTTCCGGGAAGTCCTTGAGCACCCGTGAAATCTGCTCGCGCACCTCAAGCACCTGATCCGGCTGCACGTGCAGGATCACCTGCTTCTGATTGCTGACCAACGACAGCGCCTGTTGCGTCACTTGTAAAGTCAGCTCAATGTTGTCGTAGTGCTGGAGGATTTTGCGCACCGCTTGCAGCACCACGTCGCTCATCTGCTGCTCGACGTTGCGGTAATACTGATGACACTGCAACAGCGTTTCCTGAATCAACGTGGCTTGGCGCTTGCACGCATCCTCCATGCCGGCCTGCCAGCCCAACGCCTTCTGTTGCTCATAGACATCGTGGGCGGCCTGCTCGATGTCCTCGGCACGCTTGCGGGCGACTTCAACCAATTCGCCCGCCTTCAGATAGTCCTGATAGTCGGCACTGCGTAGCAGGACCTGATCTGGCGCTAGTCGGACGTCGGAGGCTTTTATTTCAATAAATGGAAACATTGCGGGCTCACTTGTCGGGCGATTTTCAGGCATAACGCCTGGGCCAATGGGCGCTGACTGCTACTGACCGTCCACTGCGCCGGGGGCTGGGATAGCCGGGGTTCGGACAGCGCCAGGCGCAAGGCGAGGCGACGGGCAAATCCCGGTGGCGCGTCAGCGCAGGCCAGCAGCCAGAACGCCAGTGCACGTTGACGCAAGCAATCAACGAGTTCCCCCTTAGGCAACGGCTGCTGCCAGCCGTCCGGCCAAGCGCCGATGATCAGCTCCAGTTGCTCCAGGCAGTAGCGATGCCCGGCCTCGCCAACCGCGGCGTGAACCCGTCGCAGGTTTGTCGCATCCAGCACCTGGCGAATGGCGTGGCCATGCAGCAACGCGCCCAGATAACCGAGTGTTTTCTGCAGCGCGTCCTGCTCAAAGAACGCCAGGCCACCGAGTATCGGCGGCAACTCATACTCGATGTCCAGCTTGCACTCACCCAACAGCCAGGCATTGATCCCGCTGTGCCGACGCCAATGACCCAACGTGTCGGCCAGCCCCGTCAGCGAGGGCGGGACGTGCGTAGGGTGAATGTAACGGGCCGGGCAAAACCTCAATTGGTACGGCGTCACCAACAATGTCATCACGAAAGCCTGCTGCGCTGCCACAAGTACTGGCCGAGGTTACTGACCAACAGCAGCGCGAACAGCAACCCGAACAACCCCAGCAGCCGGCCACGGGATTCTTCGGCCACCTGAATCGAGAACACCGTGTCATAACGCGAGGCCAGTGGGACCTGCCGGACATCGGCCGAAGGCACCAGCACCACACTGATGCGGTCGTAACTCAGGCCTTCGATGCCGTTGTTCACCAGTTGCTTGATTTGCGCAATATAAGCGTCGAGCTGAATGTCTGCCGCGTGCTTGATAAACACCGACGCCGAGGCCGGCGAAGACTTCTTGCCCAAACCGTCGCGGTCTTCGGGCAACACCACATGAACGCGCGCCACCAGCACGCCGTCGATTTCCGACAGGGTCCGGGAGATTTCCTGGGCCTTGGCGTAATTGAGCCTGGCTCGCTCCTCCACTGGCGAGGAGATCAACCCTTCTTTGGGGAACACATCCTTGAGCGTGGAAAAACTTTCACGCGGATAGCCCTTGCGCTTAAGCGCATCAATGGCCCCGGCGATATCGGATTCCTCGACCAGCAATTTGATCTTGCCGTCTTTGTCAGGTTGCTTGGCCGCCCAGATCCCTTCGGTGCGCAACAACGCGAGCATTTCGTTGCCTTCTTTCTGGCTGATGCCGGCATAGAGTTCGACCTTGCAACCGGCGAGCAGCAGCACGGTCAACAACATCAGGATTCGATTGAGTCTCTTCACGCAGCACCTTATTGGGTTTTCATCAGCGTTTCGACGTTCTGACTCATGCGCCCGACCGTCTTGGCTATCAGTTCCTCCTGCATGCTGATGCGCATCAGCGACCACTGCATCTGCATCAGGCTGCCGGGGTCATCGCCGGGGGTCGAAAGCTCTACCTCAAGGTCATGCTTGGCCTGGGAAAAACGCTCTTTGATCTGTCCGATTTCATTGAGCAGGTTGCCCCCAAGGCTCTCGGCCCCCTTGCCCATCGCCTGCTCGAAATCGGCGATTTGCCCTGCACTGGCCTGGGGTGCCTTGAGCTCATCGAGACTGGTGACAGCGGCCTGACTTATCTGACTAACGTCCATCACGACTCCAAATCGGGTGAGTGGGTGAAGCGCATCAAGTTTTCGATCATGGCGTTCGTGGGGATCAGGATCTGCAACTCGCGGCGCACGATGCTCGCCAGGTAATCACTGCCCTCAACCCCCTTGATCTCGCCCAGCACGTTGAGCAGCAGTGTTTCCTGTTGCTTGCCAAACGGTGCCGGTTCGCTGAGCAGGTCCTTGAGCGCCAGACGATCCGGCTCAAGCCCCAGTTGTTGCTCCGGGAAGCGCACCAGCAAGCGGTCCGACAGGCCTTGCATCAGCCAGTTGCGCAACTCGTCATGACGCCCTTCGGCCGAATCCGGCAAGTCCTGGCGATACCACTTCCAGACGGTTTCACGCTGTTGGCGCGGGTCCATGCCCGCCAGAACCGTTGTTAGGTCCGCACCTTGCAACCAGAGCTGTAACGGTGCGTCAGTCGGTGCCGATTTGGACGACACCGGAGGGCTTTTCATCGCCGCGTCGAAGGCTTGCCCCTGGCCGGGCTCGACCGGCGCTACAGGCCGTGCGTCCAGTCCATGATGGAGCGGCAGCTGCGAAGGTGACGAGTCGATCCGGTTCATGGCCCCTCCGGGTCACGCATGCCGTGGGCAAACTGCACCAGCCGAGGGTCCCCGCTGGCGGCCAGTTCGGCCAGGCGCCGATCCAGCGCCGTACCGAGTCCCAGCCGCCATTCACATAACGCCAGCCAGGGTGCAAGTGCCGGCCACGGTTGGCCTTCACCCAACACCAACGCCTGTTGGTAATGCCCCTGGTTCATCAGGCTGGAGAGCCGGATCAGGCACGCGGCTTCCTCCTGACCCTCGACCTGTTCGAGCCAGTTCGCAATCTGCTGGGCTTCTTCGTGGCAGTGATGGCCGCTACCGGCCAGGGCTAGTTCTGCCATCAGCCCTTTCAATGAACTGTCCATCATCAGATTTTCTGCAGGATGCCCTGCATCAGGTCTCTCATCGAACGGGTGACAGTCGAGTTGATGTTGTAGATCACCGACCACTTGTTGAGCTTGTGTTGCAGTTCGGCCAGCAGTGCCGGGTTGTCTGCGGAGTCCTTGAGAGCCGCGATGGCGTCGCCGACGTCCTTGTTGGCGTTGTTGGCTTGGTCCTTGAGGTTTTCCGCGACTTTGTCGAGGGTATTGACGCTGCTGTCATTGGTAAAAATCGATGCCATCACGAAGCTCCCTTGAGGGTATTGAGAATGCTGATGGCGGCCTCGACTGCCTGGGCCTCCATCTGCCATTGCCGGTAATGTTGCGGATCAGCGCCGCCCATCAAACGGCGTTTACCGCTGGCCTGGGCCTGCTCCAGTTGCGCGCGCAGCTGCCGTTCAAAGTCAACGTCAGCGGCGCACAGACGCTCCTCCAAAGCCGTCATCATTGAGTGACTCTCCCTTGAGATTGATGATGAATTGTTGTTTGCCGCGGCTGACGATCACGGCGTCGGCATTGATGGCCTGCACCCTCACGCCTTGCGGGGTCGAGGCGTCGACCGGGTACTTCTGACCGTCACCCAGCACCACATAAGGCACCTTGCCGAAAGACACCGAACGCACCATGAACTCCAGGTCATCGGTGCTGTCGCGCTTGTTGCGGCTCACCAGATCCAGCGCCGGGCGAGTGCCGAACTCCTGGCGGAATTCGCGCTGCAACTTGTAGAACTCGTTGAGCTGAGCCTCATCCAGTTGCCCGCGCAACTCGATGCGCTCGCCTTTGTCCTGGTAGGTCAGAACGGCGTCAAGCCCGAAATCGATGAGTATATGGTCGAGCCGCTTGAGGTGCGAGCCGGCCAGCCGAACGCGGTTTTCCAGACCCAGCAACCCCGGCACATCGGCCTTGAGCAGGCTTTCGATCTGTAACCAGCGTTCATCCTCAAGCGCCAGTTCGCCCGTGAGACGAATCCAGCCGGGTTGATCCGCAGTGGCGGTGCGCACCTGGCGATAACCAAATTTCTGCAGGATAAATTCCACCCCCTGACGAATCTCTTCCATACTGCGGACGTCGAGTCGATACGTCAGGCCGCTGCGCTCCAGGTACTGCTGCAACGCCAGCCGCGTGTGGTTGTCTTCCAGGTAACCGGTGAGCGGAACATTGCCGTTGGCCTGACGCTCACCGACCTGCACGTACTGCAACTGGCGATCACGCAGAAAATTGCGCAAGGCCACGAGCGGGTCTTCGCCGGTCATGCCACCACTGGCACCCAACCACGGGGCGCCGAGCAAACCGACGACACCGACCAGCAACAGTACGCTGACTCCGAGCATCAGTCGCCCACCCCAATGGACTCGGGGCACCACCGCACGACGCTCCTGAGGGCTGGCGGCCAGAGGCAATTGTTCGGAAAACTGTCGCTCCTGAGCACAATAGGTCCACAGCAACGGCCCGCAGGCCTGCCGGACCAGTGCCTGCAATGCGGTGCCACCGACCAACGGCTTACCCTCCTGAAGCGGCTGATGCCCCTCGGCCCACTCCAGCAGGCGCACACCTTGCGGACCGACCTCCAGCACCAGGTGAACCGGCATAATACCTTCATCGACCAGCACCAGATCGGCTTGCAACGGGTCGCAACCGATGACCACTCGCCCTTCGGCCAGCGGCACTTCAACCCCTTGATTAAGACCACTGTAAAAGCGGATTTTCCAGCTCATATCAGGGCTTCTTTGGCGCGCGAACGCACTGATCAACGCCTTCGACGCAGGCACCTTCGGAAATACGCCAGCCGGTGATTTCATTGCCCAGACTGCACAGGGTCAGCGAAGAGTCCTTGCCGGCTTGCGCCAGTATTTGCTGGAGCTCGCGGGCCTGGCCCAGCACCTGGCACTGCGAAGTACCGAGTAACTTCTGCAACGAAAGGCTCTGGTTCGACAGTTCATCCACCTGGAGCAATCCATCTAGGTAGCCACGCTTGCTACCCAACGCCACGAAATGGCCGACACCGTTGTCGATCAGTCGCGGCTCGATCAGAAACAGCCGCACCGAACGGCGGGTAAAGCTGGACTTGAACCGGAACAACGCGCCCATGTACGGAATGTCGCCGAGCAGCGGTACCTTGCGCACGGACTCGCTGAGCTCGTCGCGGTAGATACCGCCGACCAACAGGCTCTGCCCGTGCCCCACGCGCGCCACAGTATCGACTACGGTGCGAGCGATGGTGGGAAGCCCGCCCGCCCCTGAACTGTTTGGTTTCTGATTACCGTCCTCGATGTGCAGGCTGAGACTGATTTCCGGCTTGTCACCCAACTGAATCACCCGCGGCGTCAGTTTCAGCATGGTGCCGTAGGTGATCGCCTTGAGTTCAGCCACCCGCTCACCAACGAGACTGACGTAATAGGTTTCGCTGTGGTCGATCACCGCCAAGGTGTTTTCCTGGGTCAGCACGGTGGGCCGCGAGCCAATCTGGGCGCGCCCCTGGCTCTGTAGCAAGGTAATGCGCGCCAACAGATAATCCAGGCCACGACTGTCCACCAGGCTGGCACCGGCTTCGCGCGTGGCGTTGCCCTGGTCGCCGATGTTCTGGCTGGTGGTGCGAATGTCGATCAGCTTGTTTGGGCCGACGCCGATGCCGACGCGCCAGTCCACGCCCAGTTCGGCGAGGTTTTCCGCGTTAATGTCGACAATCGACAACCCGACTTCGATGCGCGCCGAAGGCCGATCCAACGCCGTGATCAAGCGTCGATACATCGGCATGCGGTCCTTGGTATCGCGCACGATGATGGCATTGAGCGAGGGCTCGGCCTGAACCACCGCACGCCCGGACTGCGCTGGCAATCGCGGGCTGTCTTGGCCACCGTCGACCGACACCACGTTGGCGTCACCCAGCACTCGAGAGAGGATGGTCGCCACACCCGGTGCATCGATATCGTCTTCTCGGTACTTGATCCGCCGATCTTCGGCGACCGCGTATTTGAGCGGAAAGATTTCTACCGCCAGATCGCCGGTCTTCTCACTGCGCAGTGCGTGCTGCTGCTCGAGGGCCATGGCGGTTTGCTCCACCAGGTCGAGGTAACGCGAAGGGCCGGAGACATACACCAGCCGTCCGGACATGTCCGGCCGCCAGCCAAAACGCGGCTCCCAGACACCCGCCGCTTCCAGCGCCTGCCTCAACTCGGTTTCTCTGACCTGCTCCAGCTTGACCAGCCGCGACTGCATCTCGGTGGACTTGAACACATAGAGAACCGCACCGTCGTAGTACCAGATGAGGTTGTAGAGCGAGGCCATCAGTTGCACAAAGGACTGGGGGTCCTTGAGGTCGAAACGCCCGCTGACCTGGTCATTGACCTTGTCACTGACAATCACCGAGCCGTCGTAGTTGGCACCGAAATTGGCCAGCACATCACGCAAGCTCTCACCTTGGGCGACGTAGTTGTAGGGGATGGTCGGCCAGTCCAGATCCTGGCCTTGAGCGGTCCCGGTCAGCGTCAACGCAAAGACCAGGCTCAAGCACCGCGAAACACTCAGGGCCGCCATAAAGTTTGTTTCCACTGCGGTTCCTGGCCTGCACGCAGCAGCCCTGGCTTGATCGTTTCCAGAATTCCGACCTGAGCCGCCAGCGCCCGCTCAAGTTCGTCGAGTTCAAGGGCGCCCAGTTCCAGGCGCGCCTCAAGTACCAGGTTTGACTGTTCATCCGTCGCCAACGCCTGGGGATGACGCCGACTCCAACTGGTGACCTGGCCCAGCAGGTTCAGCAACACTTCGCGATCCGTTGGGGATTGGCCCTGAACCTGCCAGTTCAGCGGGCTGGACAGCACAAGGTCAGTACCCTGGCGCTGTAAAAGCAGGCTATGGCCGTCGATCCGCAGGTGATAGCGACCTGTTTGATCGGCCACAAAAGGCACTTGGCCCGTTCGTGCGGCCAATCCAGTCAGTAAATGTTCCATGATTCCTCGGCGTATCCGGCAGTCAGGGGCTCTGCCAATAAAAGTGGTCGTGGGCCTGGCACAGACTGTGCTCATGCAACCAGTGCTGTACGGCGTGCGCGGCGTGCGCGTCCTCGTCAAGTTTGGCCAGCGGCTCCCACAGGGAAGCCAGCACCACCGGCACGGGCGCAAAGCCGTCGAGCTTGCCGTCGGCCAGCAACACGGCCATGCCCTGATGCCAATTGGGCCAGGCTTCTCTGGCCTGCTCGGAGATGGCGCTCAGTTTGCGGACCATGTGCGCGGTGTCCGCTTCAGTCTTTGCCTGACAGCGGACGATGTTGGCCAACTCCTGCTGCACCAGTTGCGAATCGGCTTCGCCCACCTGGCGCCAGAACTCGGTCTTGATCCGCAATTGGCGGGCCTGGGTTTCGTACTCGATCAGCGCAGAGCGCCAATTGGGGATCGCTTCGTCGAACAGGCTTTCCCACCAGCTGTAAACGGGCAGCAGGACCCAGTCGATCATGGCCTGGGGCGAGGCCAGGTTGATTCTGTCGCCCAGCCAGTTGCACCAGTCGCTACCCTGGGCAGAGGCCTGGCGCAGCACCAACTGAAGATCCCCGCGCTCAAGCGCCATCCCGCGAGCCAGGCGCTGTTGCAGCCAGCTGGATTGGAACAGCTGTTCCAGCTGCATACGCGGCAGCAGGCGCTGTAACAAGGTCAACTGTCGCGCGCGGATGATTCCCGACTCACGATACAAACCGCCTGATATACACCCTGCGACTCTGCCCCAAGAGCGGGCGTCCTGACCCACTACGGATACCCGACGACCAGCAAAAATGCCTGCTTGAGGGGGGTGTTTATGGTCTTCCTCGCTCATTCTCTGCCTTGACTATCTCGTTTAGTAGCACACCCATCAGCGTCTTTCTGCGACCAATCTTACTGAGGGGCAACGGACCAAACTTTCAAAAAACGTCATTTTTTTTTAGTCCGACGCTATTCTTTCCCTTGTCTGGAACGGCTGGGCGTACACCCGAAACGGCGACGATAGCTCTGGGTAAAGTAGGACTGACTGGAGAAACCGCTTTCCATCGCGATGTCCACGATGCTCATCTCACTGTTAAGCAGTAACTGGTGGGCGTACAGGACACGCCGCTCGCTGATCCACGCACGAGGAGAAACGCCGTAGACCGAGCCAAACAGCTCTTTGAACGTCGTCAATCCCATGCCGAAGTCCCGAGAAAACTCGCTGAGTCGCCACTCCTTGAGATAGTGTTGCTCCATGAACACCTGCAAGCGCTCGACATGCCGGCTGCCCTGCTGGCGCAACACCGACATCAGCGCCGGGCCCTGGGGGCTGAAGGCAAACAACATCAACAACTCTTCGACCCGCAACAACGCCAGCATGGGTGGGTGCTCATGCATCAGCAACCCTTCGAGCCCTTTGACGCAATTGGCCAACAACGGCGTACTGGCAAATGCGATGAGGCTGACCCCAGGCTCCTCCCAACGCTCTACCTCGCTCAATAGCGCACCGAAACGCTGAATAAAGTTCTGTAAAAAGCCAACTGACAATGAGATCCAAAGCAAACGACAATCATGCTCGCCCGTACTCACGACATAGTTACCTCTGCGAGCAAACATTAGCTCACCCGGCATGAGACAAAGTGTCGCACTACAATCCTGAACCGTGAGCTGTCCCTCAATAAGGATATAGATCCCTTCCTCGCAGTTCGATACAAATTCAAACGTTGGGATAGACCATCGGCACAGCTTTATCTGTTTCCAGCCAAGTGTGCTGGCACCTTGCATATTATAGTGACCCCGAACCTGCACATACCGCCTGTACGCTGCCCAAGCAGGCGTCGTACAAAAAACGCACCCTCTACGTACTACTGCGTGACGCTATGAACGATGATTAATTAAACGACAGTCATCATGAACGAGAATGATTGACCTTAAATTAGATTTAATTACTCCCCAATGAAACTCTCGACACTCTTATATGGCCGCCGAAGTATCGGAGCATTCACCGAATTCAATAAGCCTAATATTGATACCAAGTATTTCAGAGATTTTTCGGCGTCGCCGGAACAGTGCAGTTTGGATAACAGGGCAACTGCCCCAGACGCACAGTCATATCGTTACCGGGTACCGCAGGTTGCCAACTGAGAGCCTGGACAGGACCGTTGTCGGACCAGGCCAATTCGCTACGCAGCAGCAGCCCCTCACCAGCCACCTGCACCGGCGTCAAACGAAAAGCAAAGTGCAACGGCAGCGCCGTCACCCGATAGCGGACCTGGGCGACCAGCCGCGGCTGCCCCCCGATCAAGGCATAGAGCCGCACACTGACAAAGGCAGGGCGCGTGACCGGCGACGACGTACGCACCTGCCCCCTGACATCGATCTTGTTTACAGGCGCTGGCAGCACACTGACACAGCCGCCCACGGCCAAAAAAACGCTGCACAGTAACGCCCTCATCATGGTCGACGAACCTGACGCTCATAAAGAGGCGCGCTGCCGTCATCGACCAAGCGCTGTAACTGTCGCTCACTCTGTTGATTCGCACCGATCTGCGTCGCCAACCAGCGACCCAGCTCAGCGACACTGGCGACCCCTTCGTGACGACTGGGCACCTGACTGAACGAGCGGCCGGCAAAGCTTCCCGGCACTTGCGCACTGTCGATCGTGGCTGCTGGTGAAATGCCAGCGCTGTCTATCTTCATGGCTTTACTTAAACCCTCATACCGGCGGGTTTGGATGTCGCTTGGGCGGCACTGTCATGTTTGGGCAGCAATTGCTGCCAGAACTCTGCGTGATCGAGCAAGTTGGCCAAGGTGGTTTCAAAGCTTTCCAGGGTCAACTCGGCCGCTGGAATCTGAGCGTACAACTGCACCAGGCCCGACTCCTCGTCAAAACCAAAATGCAGGTCGAAGCGATACCAGCGTCGATTGAAACTCGCCAGCTGCCGGAAAATTCCGTCACCGAAGGTTTCGATTCCCGCTACATCCGCTTCCATGACCAGCCGCTCACGTCCGGCCAGCAATACCAGCGTCACGCCCAACTGATCATCAAACAGCAGGCTTGCTACCCCCTCCTCATCCAGCGACAAAGCGGGAAGGCCACTGCGATTGGCAAATTCGGCAAGCAACCGATTGACCCTGATACTCAAATCCATGCATGTCTCCTCGAGCATGGCGAATGCTAGCACCCGCCATGCTGGGGGGTTGTCACTGACGGGCTTTTCTTTTAAGAAAAAAGCCACATCACCAGGCTGTGTGAAAACACAATCTGTCCCGGTTAAAAGCAAATGTCCCGACTTGTCGGGGCATTTGCTTTTCTGCGATCTGAAAAATAAAGGGCCTCTCAGCCCATCAGCGCCATCAGCTTTTGCGCTCCCAACACCTGGATAGCCCTTTTCAAGTTGTAGGCCTGTACCGCAAGCGCCATTTCTGCGCGAGTACCCTGTAACTGGCGCAGCAAAAACCGGCCATTGCCGAAGATCCATTGCTTCAGGTTGCCGAAGGGATGCTCGACGATGGATCGGCGATTGACCATCATTTCGGGATGGGCCTTCATCCGCCGCTCCATTCGCTCAAATGCCGCTTCGTGGGCATGGCGCGTCAGATACCGGCGTTCGGCCTTGGTGCAGCGGCTTTTGAGCGGACAACTTCAGCAGTCGCTGATAGCCGCCTGATAGATCCGGTCGCCCTTGCTCAGTTGTTTGAGTGTCAGTTGGTTGCCGGCGGGGCACTGATATTGATCGTTGTCCGTGTCATAAATGAATTCGGTTCGATCAAAGTACTGTTCGTCGCCACCGGTGGTGTTGATGGACCGATTCGGGGGCACAAACGCCGTGATGCCGGCATCTTCACAGCTCTGAAACTGGGCGCCATTGGAGTAGCCCGCATCCGCCGTGACGCAGAGTTCTGATTGGTGCAGCTCCTCTTTGGCCGCTTTGGCCATCGGATCGAGCTGGCGATTGTCGGTGCCTTCTTGAGTGACTTCGTGGTGCAAAATCAGACAATGTTTGGCATCTACAGCACTTTGAATGTTGTAGGCCACGAGCGGGCCGGACGCCGTTCGCATCTTCTGGGCCTCGGGCTCGCCCACGACGTGTTGAGCCAGACCTTGAGCCTCCATCAGCACCTGACAGGTCTGGTTATTGGCCTTTTTTACCTGCAACTCTTGAAGCGCGGCTTGCACCGCTGAACGATCAATCGATTCCCCATCCTCGCCACGATCTGCTTCATCAAGTTGTGCCAGATAACGCGCAATTCGCTTATCGAGCACCGCTTCTCGCTGCTTGAGTTTTTTCGGTGTCAGGTGTTTGCGACTTGAGGCAACCGCCTGAAACTTGCTGCCATCGATTGCCACCAACTCGCCGGCAATCAGACCGGCATTTCGGCAAAACCGAACAAAGGCGCGACAGGTTGCGGTGAACGCAGCGCTGTTATCGCGCCGAAAATCAGCGATGGTTTTGAAGTCAGGGGCCAGCCGGCCAAGCAGCCACATGACTTCAACGTTGCGCTGACACTCGGCCTCGAGCCGCCGCGACGAGCGGATGCGCTGAAAATAGCCGTAGAGGTAGAGTTTGAGCAGGTCGGCGGGATCATACGAAGGGCGTCCCGTGGCCTTGGGCCTGGCTTTGTCGAAGCCCAGCAGCTCAAAGTCCAGAAGCGAAACATAGGCCTCGATCACCCGAACCAGATGGTCATCGGGAATGAGTTCGTCTAGCGAGAGTGGAAACAGCGCGCTCTGGGAGCGGTTTTCACCTTGGATATAGCGCATAAGAAAAATGCCCGTATCTTGCGATACGGGCATTTTCTTCAACCGGCCAGCAGATTGCTGTTTTCACACAGCCTGATCACTGCGGCTTTTTTACCTACAACTGTTTCGTCCTGAATAAGGTTTATACCTTCTGACTTCTCATCAGGTAGGTGCAATGGGTACGGGCGCAAAACGCAGTCAGCGCGATTACACGCTGACTTTTAAATTGTCGGTCGTTGACCGAGTCGAAAAAGGCGAGTTGAGTTATAAAGAGGCTCAACGGCGCTACGGAATTCAGGGGCGGTCGACGGTGTTAGTTTGGTTACGCAAGCATGGTCGGCAGGATTGGAGCCAAGCCGCTTCCATTCGCTCCCAGAGGGTCCGAGCGATGGACGAGCCTACGTTGCCATTAACTCCCAAGCAGAGAATAAAAGAGCTTGAGACCCGAACGGATGTGCAGCGCTATATATCGCGTTACAACACCATCAGGCCTCACAGCTACAACGGTTATCGGTCGCCATTCATGAGGGAACGAATGGCGGCGTAAACCTTAACGGGTGTCCAAGACTACTTGACCAGTTCTGGCTCGCTCCCACACTGATCTGCGGTGAACACATGAGTTGTGAACACCCGCTCTCAAATGTGGGAGCGAGCCTGCTCGTGATGGCGTCGGCAGCTTTGGCGAAGTAACTTCAGCCAGCCTTCAAATCTCGCTATCCACCCGCACTGCCAATTCAGCCGTCCCAGGCTTGGCGTCAAAAACCACCAATCCCAGAGCATCCACCACCGCCCGCGCAATCGGCACACCCTTGGACAACAACTCCAGCGGCGCCCCCTCCAGCGACTGTCCCGAAGCCAGTTCCAGTTTCAATTTGATCGTCATTTTGTTAATTTCCTTATCAGGCAACGTTGCCAGTTGGTTGGTATTTCTTGAGCACCGCATAAGTGCTCCAGCCCCACCACTTGTCGACAGTCTCGGTGTCGTTGAGGTTGTTCACGTTCTTGCGTCGCAGTAATTTGCCGTCTTCGAGCCGGAACAGTGGCGAGAAGTTGGTCTCCAGGTTCAGCACCGCTTGAAGGTCCGGCAGCTTTTTCAGCGCCGCATAGCTGCTGGGGATCGGATAGTTGCCGGTGAGGTACGCCGCGTACACTTCGTCCGCAGACAGTTGAACCGCTTCGTTGGCGTGAATGCGGTTGGCGCTGTCGATGGCGTAGATGTAGCGCTTGTCCCCATACGTACGCCATTGCTCGTTGTTGCCGTTGCGCACATTGAGGCCGAACTTGCTGTCTTCGTCGTGCATGAAGCGGGTAATCAGCGAGCCCAAATCACTCGGTGTCACCTTCTCTGCCATCGCCTTGCGTGGCACTCGCAGGTGGCCAGCGGAAAACAGGTCGGTGAGGAAGTGATCGGCAAAGGCGTTCGCCGCATAGGCGACTTCCAGTTGTTTTTTATCCTGGGCCGCGTGGGCCCTCGCAGCGTGCTGAAGCGCGGCGGTGTGGCCGGCGATATAAGCATTCAGCGCCCATTCGCCAAAGTGGTCGGAGTTGTTCGCCGCCAGTTTCAGGTAACGCCCAAGCGGGAGCAGGTCCGAGATAAAACTGCCACCGCCGGTGATCTTGTTCCACTCTGCCGACAATGTATCACCGAGGGCGTCGTAGGCTTCGTGGGGGTCTCGACCGTCCCTGATCGCCTGGTTCACGGCGTCGATTTCTCTTTGCATCACGGCGAGGATTTGCACGGCCTCGGCTTTTGAGGTGGGCCACACTGCCAAGGTGGAGAACGCGCTGGCAAAACGGTTAAGGCGATCCGATGGGGTGGCGCCGTCGCTGATCGGCTGATCCGCGATGCCATAGAAATCACCGCCCAGTGCCAGCACTTGGCCGTAAGTCAGCGCTAAGCCGTTGGGCAGGCGCAACGGCGCATTGCGGGCGAGGATCGGCTCGTCGGCGTGTTCGACGAAGCGCAGCAGGGTTTGGTCGCCAATCGCGACGTGTTCAGCGGCCTCGAAATTCACCGGCGCTTCGCTTATTAAGGCTAGCGGAGGCGAAGTCGGTGGCTGCGCATGACTGTGCTGCTCGGCAATGTGCAGCACCAGGTGATCGTTGTCCCCGGTGATGGCGATGCCGTGTTCGGTAAAAAGATCATCGAAACGGGCGATCACCAGCTTCGATTGATCCTGCGGTTGCGTGTGTAGATCTGACATTTCTAGCTTCTTCGTATGTCGTAAGTGAGTTGTTATTTAACTGTATATATACAGTTAAATGTGGTGATCTAATGAAATCGGACACCCATTTAGGTGGGAATGCTCGCCAGATCGAGGTGTCAGATGACCAACCAGCGCCGTTTCTTTTCTGCTGAATTCAAACGCGAGGCTGCCGACCTCGTGCTCAAGCAAAACTACAGCTACATCGAAGCCAGCCGTTCACTCGGCGTCGGCGAGTCGGTCCTGCACCGCGGGGTTGATCAGGTTCAGCAGGAGCGCCAAGGCGTCACTCCGCAGAGCAAAGCGCTGCCCCCCGGAACAGCAAAAAACCCAGGCACTGGAAGCCCGGATCGCCCGCATTGAACGGGAAAAAACGATATTTAAAAATCTATGGTTCTCTTGATGTCGGAAGATAACGAGCGTACGCGCTGATCAATCAGTTGAGAGTCCATGAGCCGATTGATTGGCTGTGCAAGGTGTTTGAAGCCCCCGTTCGTGCTACTACGCCCAGCGCCTTAGGCGCCGAACGCCTGATGTCGAACGGCTTCGGTTGCACAACCGGGTGAGCGAGCTGTTCTCGCAAAGTCGCAGTGCTGCGGGCAGCCGCAGCATCCTGTCGCTGATGCGTGACGACGGTGAGCAGCTCGGTCGATTCAAAGTGCGCAGTCTGATGCGCGAGCTTGAGCTCGTCAGTAAACAGCCCGGATCACATGTCTATAAACGAGCGACGGCTGAACGGTTGGACATCCCGAACATCTTGAGTCGGGCGTTCGATGTTCCAGCACCCAACCAGGTGTGGTGCGGCGACATCACCTACAGTGTGCCCGGAGTTCAGGGCGAGCATGGATGCTCAAATGAACCACGCGTCTATCTGGAATGTTGAACAGGGAACTCATGATGAGAACCCAAACATCCCACCGACTGTGACGGTGGTGAGTCTGAGCGGCAGTGGACCTGTGGCATGCCTGCAGGGTGATGTAACCCGCTGACAACGGGGATTGAGGCGAGATCACTAAACCAAGATGATCCTCAAGACCGAGTGTTGAAAGGCTGAAGAACATGAATCCATTAATCCGTCTCCGAGGGTTGAAATGTCACCACAGCTTACGTGATCTGTTAAGCCGTACAGAAAGAACAGGCAGTGATAACGATGTGCTGCTGATCGAAGGCGTTCTGATAGGTAAGCTGAATTCCGGGACAGCAGAATCCATCACAGGTCGGACTGCTGCTTTCTCTCAACTTGCGGCAAGCAAGGGTAAAGAGTGTGATGGGCAGCCTCCTCAACATGCTTGCGTCCAGATAGGTGAACCGAGGAAGGTCAATGACGGATGCTAAGGGGGCATGGCGCCGATGACGCATTGACTGGCGGAGCTCTCGTAGTAGTCCGAGATGGGGAAAGCCCATTAGAGGACTTTCATCTCCAAGTCACCAGCATGGCCACCACAGCCAAGCTGGTTGCGCTTACGCGCAACGCGCCATGCCTGGCGCACATACAAAACGCCCAATGCGGTGCATCGGGCGTTGGGGTGAAACAAGTGTAAACCTAGTTCAGAACTCGACAAACCCAATCATATCAGACGACGCCGGCGGCAGCACGCCACGCCTGGTTGTGGTTCTGGGTGTACTGCTGGAGCAACTGCAGCAGCTCTTTCATGAAGTTGGCATTGTAGCTCAACTGATCTTCGACCTTTTGCTTTTCGCTCTGGGCAACCGACGCGTTGACTTCATATTCCTTGGCATCGGCCTGGATCGCCGTTTGCTTGACTTGCACCGAGGTGTTAACCAGTTGCCCAAGCGCCTGACTCACACCGTTGATGCTTTGCAGCTTGGCATTGCGGTTATCCACACCCTGCCCGGCCAACTTGAACGCACTGCCGTCCGCAGCCTGGTCCTTGGCCCAGATCTTGCCGATTTCGGCGCGATCGGCGTCGGAGGTTTTGCCCAGCGATTGCATCTTCGCGTCGATCAGTTCGTTGCGCCCGGCGATGTTTTTCTCCAGCACTTTTTCCTGGCTGATCGCCTTGCCATTCTTGATCGCACCGATGGCACCGGTCACGGCCGAAGTCACAGCCATCACCCCGGAGATCACCGCCATGGCAATCATCAATTTGGAGCCGTTGCGCATTTCGTCCACTTGTGATTTCTGCGCGTTGATGATGGAGGTGTTCTCGCTGTCACGCTGCATGATCCCCAGCTCGCGAGCCTTCTGCGCGATGCGAAACAGCAGCACCATCAGTTCCACGCTGCCATTGAGCTCACTGCTGACCTTGCTCAGACCATCGGGCTTGAACAGCTGGCGCGGTTCAATCAGGTCGACACCCGAGCTTTTTTTCTGTTCGCCGAGCGTCATCGGGCCTGAGGTGTGGGGCGTTTCCGCCGGCACATTCACTTTGGCTTTTTCCAGCGGCTGGGCGTTGTCGATCTGGCCCGGGCCCTGAGTGCCATACCGTGTTTCAATCATCATTGATGTATTCCTCAGATCGCCGCAGGGCGGCTGGATAGGTTATGCAGACTGTCGCCCTTGGCATTAATCATCTGGAATATCAGTTCCATGATCTGCAAAAACGACTCGACCATGCGGCTGAGCTCTTCCTTGAGTTTGTCCAGGACATTCTGGAACTGGGTGAGCTCGGAACGCGCCTCTAGGGCATCGGCCTGTTTGTCCGCGGCCTTGGCTTGCAGCGCCGAGTTGGCGGTTTGCGCCGCACCGCTGGCAACATCCAGGGTCACGTCGGAAATCTGCACCCCAAGCTTGACCCCATGGGAAATCGACTGGCTCGCAGCGTTGCCGAACTTGGCGCCCAACTCCGTCACTCTGGCGGCGACACTGGCGGTGAACTCGGCGGCCTTGCCACCGATTTTCGCCCCCAACTTGGCGACCGCCCCTACGGCAGCCCCCCCAAAACTGGCTACCACAGCGATCACGGCGATGGCGATTTCAATCCCCATCAGAGCCGGTCCGAGCTTTTCCATGACTTCTTTGCTGATCAATCCGTCCTTCGCCGCTTGTTGCACCGACTGGGAGACGATACCCATGACACCACCGGCGATCATCAATGCACCCGCGGCCGCACCCACGCCCGTCGCGACCAGGATTGCGCCGACGATGATCGACGCAATGGCACTGATCCAACCAAAAATCTTGCCCACAAGACCGGACTTCTGGGCTTCTTTTGCAGCCTCGGTCGACTCTTTGATCTTCTTCTGGTTTTCGTCCATCTTTTGCAGATTTTGCTCACGCGCCCGAGTGATTTCTTCGAGTTTGAGCTTCTTCTGCGTGGACTCCAGTTCGCCGGTCAGCTTGGCCAACTCGATCTCGAAAGCCTCGACCGAACTGAGCCGCGCCACCCCAAGTCTTGAGGTTTCGGCGATGAAACGCTGAGCCAGCACACTGTCCTGACGCACGGACTGCACCAGGCGGTTGATGTCCGCCCGAGTGGTGGCCTCCAGACGCTGCTGGCTGGCCGCCAGCGGCGCTGTCAGTTGCCCCCCCTGAGACGGGGCGGCCGGTCGGCCATCCGCCTCGACCCGGGTGACCGTGAGCGCGTCCCCCCGGTCATTGCGTGGGCGAACCACCGGGTCGTTCGCAAGAACGTTCCCTGTGGTCAGCGCAACGCGATCAAACGTTATCGGATTCATTGTGTTGATCCTTTCTCGCTAATACGGCTTCCAACATGGCGCCGGCACGTTCGGCCAAAACCGAGTGCGCCGGCTGTGCTGCGGCCAAGGCCTGAGCCGAGTAGAAGCCACTCTCGGCCCCGTCGAGATCCCCCAGTTGCAGGTGACACTCGCCAGCATGAAACGGAAACCTGGGCTCGTTGATGTCGATCAACGCGCCATAACTGAAGCTCTGCAATGCCTGCTCAAGCTGCCCCATAGACTGCCGGCACGCCCCCAACCCCAGGAAGAACCGAACGTCGTAGTGATCAAGCATGCACAGCGATTGAAAAATTTTGTGAGCGTCATCCCATTTGCCGGCCTGGTATTGATTGAATGCCAGACAATAGAGCTGCTCCAGGCTGTCGCTGGAGATGTTCTTGAGCATGGCTAGCGTGCCGCCGTCGCGCAAAAACGCCTCCAGCTCCTTCTCGTATTCCTCAGACACCTCATGTTCTTGCTGGCTCATCAACCGTTCCTATATGGCATTTAAAATGTCGCGCATCATGCTGTCGTACTTCTGAACGAAGCGGTTCAAGGCCTCGATGGCCGAGTTGTAGCGAGAGCTGACATCGTTCAACAGCGTGGTTTTTTCACTGACTTTGTCGTTGATCGGGCGGGAACGGTCGCCCACCGTCGTGGCGAAGTTGGCGATGGGGTTGTTCTCGTCCTTGAACTCGTACTTGTTGAGCAAGTCGCTGCCCTTCATCGCACCGCTTTCCTTGGGAGCTCCCGTCAAAAACGCCTTGATGCTCAGCGGATTGCCCGCACTGTAGGTGTTGAGCCCGGTCAACAACTTGTACTCCGCGCTGGCCTGCCAGCTCTTGTCGTCGGGGTAGCCGTACAAGGTGCGGTCAAACAGATTGAGCCCCGGCTCGATTTCGATCTCTTCTTTAGCCGCCAGCTTCGCGTTGATCTGCGACTGGATCTTGCTGTAGATGTTGAGCTCGGCGGTCAGTGCCTTGAGGTCGTCGCGCAGCCCCGTGCGCTTACCATCCTGTATCAGCAGGACCTCTTCGTAAATGCCCCGGACGTCATCGTCGATCCGGTCACCGGTCAGCCCGAAATGCGCCTTGGCCAGGAACTCTTTCAACGGCCACGGCTGCCCCGGCTTCGCATCGGCGTACTGGCTGATCAGTTGTTTGGCTGACTCGATCCCGGACTTGACCTGCAGCTCATACAACCCGCCCGCGGTGTTCGGGGTGGGCGGCAGAAAATAAGCCAGCAGCTTTTCGACCTGGGCGGGCAACAAGGTCTGCGCACCCTGGGTAAACGTGATGTTGTGCTGTTTGATCAACGCCTGAAGCTCTGCCAGGGCGGGGGTCCCGCTGCCGCGCAGTTGGTCTTCGGGAAGCGTCTGTAATTCGTTCAGAAAAGCCGACAAGTCTTGCCGGTAAAGCCTGATGTCCATAAGGGTTCCTTACACCAGAAGTCCACGCATTGACGCCGGACGGCGCAGTCGTTTGCCTTCATCCGCAACCGGTTGACGGTTGATCCGCATCCGTTGCACTTCCTGCAACAGTTCCTGTTCCGCTACCTGGACCAGCGCCTGATCCCGTGACCGAAAGACCTGGTCACAGACCTCATCGGGCAAGCCCAAGCCCTCCCACATTTCCGTGAGCAAGCGCGCGCGATGCTCATTGTCTTCAATGGCCTGCTCGGCAGCTTGGAGGGTTTTGGCGTAGGTTTCGTCGTACATGTCCATGGCTCCTATAGTAGGGACAGGGCGCCTGGCTTCCTGTCAGGTACGGTCGATTTTTTGTCGTTTTCTCATGGACTGCAGCGAGCACACCCGCCCGGCCTCCAGCTCGAACCAGCCGGACTGCGGTTCGGCGGCGCCGGTCCAATGGCGATAGAAACGCTCCATCCGTGCGCCCTCCAGCGGGCTCCCCGCCATCGCCTGCACCTGGCCGTACAAACAGGCCTGTGGCCCCAGCACTGCGAGGACCGCCTCGGCCAGCACATACAGCGCCGCAAAGGAGTTGCCCAGGCCATGACGCCCGTCGGCACGGCGCAGCATGACGATCCAGACCCGCGCGCCCTCAGAGCGCCAGGCCAGTTCGCAGCCGCCATGCACGAACTTCCAGCCCAGCGGCAACGCACTCTGGCGCAGAAAATGCGGATGGATGTCATAACCCCGCGCTTGCAGCCAGTCAGTCAACGGGTCGCGGGTCATAACGAAACTCGGCCCAACGGCTGAATGTTGATCTGCTGGGTCAGCTCCTGATACGAAAGCACCGGCAAACCGTAGTAGTCGCCTTCGATCAACTTACGCACGTAGCGGCGGATGTCCATCGAGACGATCAGCACCGGCTTGCTCTGCATCTGCGAAAGGTCGCCGACGGTCAGCCGGACTTGCTCAAGAAAGGATTGGGTGACGGCCGGGTCCAGCGCCAGATAGCTGCCGGCACTGGTCTGGCGAATGCCGCCACGGATTTGCTCTTCCACCAGTTGGTCCAGCAGATAGGCCGGCAGGATGTTGTTGCCGCTCGAATATTTGTAGCAAATGTAGCGTTTGAGGCTGCTGCGGATGTACTCGGTCAGTTGCACCACGTCCTTCTCTTTCTGACCCCACTCCACCATGGCTTCCAGAATCGCCCGCAGGTTGCGGATCGAGATATCCTCACCCACCAGACGCTGGAGGATTTCGGTCATGCGCTGCAACGGAATGATGCGCTGGGCCTCCTTCACCAGTTCCGAGTAGCTGTGTTCCATCTGCTCCAGCAGGTAACGGGTTTCCTGGATGCCGATGAAATCCTCGGCGTACTCACGCAGAACGTGGGACAGGTGCCAAGTCAGCACCTGATCCATGCTCAGGAACGCACAACCGGATCGCTCCAACCGCCCTTCGTGCTCGGCGCCGACCCACAACGTCGGTTGGCCCGGCAGCACCGGCTCGCCTTCATCGAATGGCACACCTATCAGTTCCAGCTGGCTGGCCCGCTCCTGCACCAGCAACCGCGCACTGCGCAGACGCCCACGGGCCACCGGCACCTCTTGCAACTGAATCAGGTACTCGCCGCCCTTCAAACCTTCATTGAAGCGCAGGTGAATACCCGGAAACGGCACACCAAAGTCCAGATAAAGGGCACGCCGCACCCGCACCAGCTCATCATTGAGCGCAAACGCCTCCAGTTCCTGCTGCATGCTCGCGTCCACATCGATCAGCAGGGGCACGGTCATGGCGAACTCTTCCTTGTCCCCCAGCCGCGTGCCCTTGGGCTTGCTGCCCGACGACTTGGCTTTGGGCTTGGCCGAAGAAGCAGCACCTGCGCCTTGTGCCAACAAGGTCGGCAAATCCCTGGGATTGTCCTCGGCCGCCAGCCCGCGCTGGCGCAACAGCATGAAGTACCCCCCCCCGCCCACCAGCGCCGCCAGCAGGATGAAGGTCACGGTCGGAAACCCCGGAATCAGCCCGAACAACACCAGCAGCACGCCACCGATCAGCAACGCCTTGGGCTGCGCCACCACTTGGTCGCCGATGTCACTGCCCAGGTCCGAGGTGCCATCCGAGGAGTCCCGGGTCACGATGATCCCGGCCGTGATGGCGATCAACAGGGCCGGCACCTGGCTGACCATGCCATCGCCGATGGTCAGCACCGAATAGAGCTGCAAGGCATCGCCGGCGCTCAGGCCCTTCTGGGTCACGCCGATGGTGATACCCGCCAGAATGTTGATGAAGATGATGATCAGGCCTGCAATCGCATCGCCTTTGACGAACTTCATCGCGCCGTCCATCGAGCCGAACATCTGGCTCTCTTTCTCGATCACCGCCCGCCGGTCGCGTGCCTCGTTGACGTCGATGACGCCGGCCCGCATGTCGCCATCGATACTCATCTGCTTGCCAGGCATGGCGTCCAGGGAAAACCGCGCACTCACTTCAGCGACACGCTCGGCGCCTTTGGTGATCACCAGGAACTGCACAATGGTGATGATCAGGAAGATGATGCAACCCACCACCAGATTGCCGCCCACGACAAAATTTCCGAACGTGTAGACGATCTGGCCGGCGTCGGCCTCCAGCAAAATCATCCGCGTGGTACTGACCGACAACGCCAGCCGGAACAACGTGGTAATCAACAACACTGCGGGGAATACCGAAAACTGCAACGGCGAGCTGATGTAGACCGACATCATCATCAACACCACCGACACCGTGATGTTGATCGCAATCAGGATATCCAGCAGGAACGGCGGCAGCGGCAGGATCATCATGAACACAACGGCCAGCAGCATCACCGCCAGCATGATGTCCTGGCGCTCGCCTACCCGCCTCAGAAAATCAGAGAGCTCCTTCATGAGACTCCCGCTGGCTCAAAAATCGTTCGTGAGCAACGCGCGCATCGGCGATCCGCCCCTGTAACTGGCACGCACGGCTGACACAGCCCCACAGCGCAAGGTCGCCCTCGCCTTCAGCCAGCAACCGGTCGCAATGCCCCTCGGCCAGCTCGCCCTCTTCCAGCTGCAACAACGCCACCACCAGCGCACGTCGCGCCTGGCGATGGGCCGGCTCAACGATCAGCAGGGCTTCAAGGAATATTCGCGCACGACCTGGCTGGCCGCACTGCAGCTGTAGCCAGCCGAGCAGTAGCAGCAGGTCTTGCTGTACCGGTTTCAACATCATGAGGGTCATACCTTGTGCAGCAAATGGAGGGCCATCTGCAGCAGATACTCATCTTCACTGCGCGCTTGCAGCAGCGCCGATACCGCCCGAAACTCGGGCGCATCGGATGAAGAGACCTGCTGTTTGAGGTCTGTCAGGGCCTGGCGAAATGCCTGTGGCCGGAGCAACTCGTGGAAGCCCTCGTGGGGACAGGCAAACGCTAGCAGCTGGCGCCCGGCAAGGTCCGCTGGGTAGAGATTGTCGAGGTGAGCTTCGATGGAGTGGCCGTCGGGCGGCAGCACATAGCGCTCGGGCAAGCCTAATGCCTGATGCTGATCGCCGACCTCGGTCAGGTGCTCAATACCGATGTGCGGGGCGCTGATCCGACTCACTGCTCAAGCACCGCGTGACGCGCCGAGCTCAAGGTACGGAACGCCTGATGCAATACCGGGGCGGTGACGCGCCGCTCATCCAGGGTGATCAACAGCAACAGTCGCGTGTCGGCCGCCCACCCGCAACGCAACGGCAACTCCGGCCCGGTGCGGCTAAACGTCAGTGCCAGGGCTCGAATCACGCCTTGGTGAACCTGATGCCATTCCAGGTCCACGGCCAACCAAAGCGTCAGCTTGCGATCATGCTGTTCGAGTTGCAGCGTGCCGGTTTCCTCGAACTCCAGCTGAATCAGCACCCCCGCCGGAGCCGGTACGGCCACCCCCAGTTCCTGACAAAACTGAGCCAGTGCTTGGTCAATCCAGTGCATGTCGTTTACTCATTATGCTTGCCATTCGTCTTCTTCCTGGTCGATGGCCAGGTCCAGCGCGAGCTGACAGGCATTGAGCAGGTTCTGACGCTGCTCCTCATCGGTGAAAATTTCCGTGGGGATCAGCCGGATCAGACGCTTGATCTCGCGAAAGAAATGGATCTGACGCGCAGCATCCTTGATCGCCAGCGGCACGATCAGTCGCTGCACGTCCTGAACATTCGCCCAGCGTTTGTCGATCAGGCCGATCAGCCCGCCCATCAAGTCAGAAGGCCCGTACGCCATGACCTCGCTCCCCCGTTACCAGCACCTGCCACAGGGCATTGACCTGATCCGACATGCCCGTCAGCACCCGCAACTTGTGCATGTCGCTCATGACCCGTTCGAGCTTGATCGGGTCGAGCCGGGTCTGCTGACTGTCCAGGTCGGCGCTCAAGGCTTTCATCAGGAATCCCGTCACGCCGTCGAGCGTCGAACTGCCGAAGCGCGCATGAATGTCGTTCCAGGCAGCGGCCAGGCCCCGATAGTCCATAACGGCATCGCGGTAGGTGTCACGCAACGACTGGATGTCGCCGACGCCCTGCTCGGCCGCTTCCTTGGCCAGCGGCCCGATCTGCAAGCCCAGTTCAATGGCGTGGCCATGCTCCTGGGCCATTTCCAGCAGCGCCTGGTCAATCAGCTCGACCATCGCCCGGGCGTCGGTCTTGCCAGCCAGTTCCTGGCGCGCATGCGAAAGAGCAACAAACTGGTGGCTGATCTCGCGGGAGAACCCTTTGAGGTACGCCTTGAGCTGCGCCAGGTTGTTCAATTGCCCACTGCCGAGGTGCGCAACCAGGGCTTCGAGTTTTTGCTGGGACTCCAGGTCCGGGACTTTCTTGAGGTGCTCCTCCAGCATCTCGAGGATTTCATTCAGTCGCGTTTGGCCGTCGCTGACACTGCGCTTGGTCAGCGACTTCTCGACCCGCTCGGAGAACACGAAGGTCAGTTCCTCAGCGGAGTCCGCCATGGACTGGCTGGTGGAAATGTACTGCACACGTACACCCTGGAAACTGCCGGTCAGCCGGCTGTCGCGCGCAATGGTCGGTTCGATCTGTCGATCCGGCAACGTCGCCGCAGGGACGACACTCTGAATATTGGCCATAGGGGCACTCATTTGCAGGCAACGGTGGTGTGGGTGCCATTGTAGAAACTCGTCCGCCGGGGGCTCTGCCAAAATCGGTCGCATTTTTTTAGGCCTAGCGCCAACCAATTTCTAAAAACTTGCGACCGGGACTGAAATTACCCAAGCGGGCCTTTATCTATAGTGGCCACCAGTCCCATACCCAAGCCGACCATGCACCTCTCACTCGAACACATCACCGGCCAGATGCAGCAGGCCATCGATAAATGTCGGCTGATCCAAATTCGCGGCCGGGTCACCCAGGTCACCGGCACACTGCTCAAAGCGGTGGTGCCAGGAGCGCGTGTGGGTGAACTGTGCCAACTGCGCAACCCGGATCATTCACTGTCGCTGATGGCCGAAGTCATTGGCTTTCAGCAGCACCAGGCGCTCTTGACCCCGCTGGGTGAAATGCTCGGCATTTCCTCAAACACTGAAGTCAGTCCGACCGGCACCATGCATCAGGTCGGCGTGGGCGATCATTTGCTGGGCCAAGTACTTAACGGCCTCGGCCAGCCGCTCAACGGCATTAGCCTGGGTGAACCCGCGGCCTGGTATCCGGTGTACCGCGACGCACCCGACCCCATGAGCCGCAACCTGATCGAGCGGCCGATTTCCCTCGGCGTGCGCACCATCGACGGTCTGCTGACCTGCGGTGAAGGCCAGCGCATGGGGATTTTCGCGGCGGCCGGCGGCGGTAAAAGTACGTTGCTTGCGACCTTGATGCGCTCTGCGGACGTCGACGTCATCGTGCTGGCGCTGGTGGGTGAGCGCGGGCGTGAAGTCCGCGAGTTCATCGAGTCCGACCTCGGGGAGCAAGGCCTCAAACGCTCGGTGCTGGTGGTCGCCACTTCGGACCGCCCGGCTATGGAACGCGCCAAGGCCGGGTTTGTCGCCACCACGATTGCCGAGTACTTTCGCGACCAGGGCAAACGCGTCCTGCTGCTGATGGACTCCGTTACGCGGTTTGCCAGGGCCCAGCGCGAGATTGGCCTGGCTGCGGGCGAACCGCCGACCCGACGCGGCTATCCGCCCTCCGTATTCGCCGCCCTGCCCCGGTTGATGGAGCGCGCCGGCCAATCGGACAAAGGCTCCATCACCGCGCTGTACACGGTGCTGGTCGAAGGCGACGACATGACCGAGCCGGTGGCGGATGAAACCCGTTCGATCCTCGACGGGCACATCATCCTGTCGCGCAAGCTGGCCGCGTCCAACCATTACCCGGCCATTGACGTGCTGCGTTCGGTCAGCCGGGTGATGAACCAGATTGTGACCCCTGAACACCGCAACGCCGCCGGCCAGCTACGCGAGTGGCTAGCCCGGTACGAAGACGTCGAGTTGCTGCTCAAGATCGGCGAATACCAAAAAGGCCAAGACCCCGTGGCCGACCGCGCCATCGAAAAAATGGACGCGATCCGTGCCTGGTTGCGCCAGGGCACGCATGAGCCCAGCGATCTGCCGCGCTGCCTTGAACAACTCGCGAGCCTGACCCGATGACCCTACCCACCTTGCTGCGCATCAAGAGCCTGCGCGTGGAGCGCGCCGAACAGGCGCTGCAACGCCAGGAGCTGCGGGTCGCCGAGGCACACCGTACCCATGAATCCGCGAGCGCTGAGCATCAGGCGTACCGGCAGTGGCGCCAGGTGGAAGAAAGCCGTTTGTTCGACCTCTGCAAGGCTGAGCACATGAACCGTAAAAAGCTTGAGCAATGGCAGCAACAGGTGGCCCGCCTACGGGAAAAGGAAGCGGCGCTGGAACAGACCATTGCCGAACATGCCCAGAGCCTGACCCAGGAGCGCGAACGCCTTCACCTGAGCCGGCGTCAGTTGTTGGAGGCTCAGCAGCAGGTCGAAAAATTCAACGAGCTGAACCGTCACGCCCTTGCCGAGGAGCGGATGTTGCTTGAGTTCAAAGAAGAGCAGGAACTCGAAGAGTTCCGTCGTGTCGAGGCCGTTTCATGAGCAGAATTTCTCCACCGGACATCACACAAGATGTCCTTGCACCCTCACCCTCACCGGCCCCGGCATGCCTGGCCGCCGACAAAACCAGCCAGGCTGAGTTCGAACGTGCACTGAACAGCAACCCTGATGCGGGCGAGAAACGCCGCACCGACGCTTCGCGCAAGTTCGACACCCGTGAGCCGGGCAAAACGCCTCGGGACACTTCGCGCCCACTGGACGATGACGCCGAGCAGGCTGAACCCTCCACGGCCACAGACCGCGAACCCCTCCGTAGGCCGCGCCTCCCTGGCACCGCGCCAGAAACCGCCACGCCTGATCAGCAGACCACAAACGACGAGCCCGGCGAACAGCCCGAGACCGGCAAACCCAATGAGCCCGTTGCACGCCCTACGCCCGAACGACCATCCACGCCCCACCCTCATACAGGCATTGTCGCGGCGCCACTGCCGTCGAACGACCGTCCCAAACCCGGAACAAGCCACCGTGACAGCAGCGCGGCAACCGTGAAGAACTCGGAACAGAATCTGCCCATCATGCTGGGCGCGCCTGCCAGCAGTTTAGTCCCCGAAACGCCCTCGGACCAACACCGTTCTTCCGGCGGGCATGACGAACAGCCACCCTTCGATTCACTGGTCGAAGACCCGAAGCCGTCAGCAAGCACCGGCCAAACCCCGGGTGACAAGCTGCTCGCACGCCTGTTGAACACCACCGAGCAACCGTCGTTCAGCAAGGACCTCGGCAAGCTGGTGCAGACCCTGCAACTGCACATCCAGGCCGGCGTTTCCCGCGATGGCAGCACCACGCGACTTCAGGTGAATCTGGCGCAATTGGGCCAGATCGATGTCCAGCTCGTCCATTCACGCGGCCACGTGCACATCGAAATCCAGGCCAGCCCCGGCAGCCTGCTGCAACTGCAACTCGCCCGTGGCGAACTGATGGAACGCCTGCAACGACTGAACCCCGGGCAACCGATTCAATTGACCTTTACCCAGCAACAACACGGGAGCGACCAGGGTTCACGGCAGCGGCGGCACGTGTATGACGAGTGGGAGCAAGACTCATGAGCGACCTGATGCTGCCCCTCGTCGAGGCGTCGGAACTGGCCCTGCAACAAAAAATCAGCCATTGCCGCAGTCGCTACCCGCTCGCGGACGGTGAAGCCCGGCTGACAATCCTGCCGCAACCCGACGCGCTGGACGTGCTGTTGACTGTTCACTGGCAAGGCCTGGAACTGCGCTGGCGGTGCCACAGCACAACCCTGGCCGGATGGCTTGAGCCCCACCTGCAAGAAGCGGCGTTCAGCAGCCTGCCGGCGCCGCTGCAACTGGCCTTGCTGGAGCTGGAAAGTGCCGTGTTGCCGGGGCTCATCTGGAAAAGCATTCAAGCGTGCCGCCCCGAGCCTGGCGCCGGTACACCCACACTGGCGCTGACGCTGTCACGCGGCGCGCAACGTCTGGTTATCTGGTTCGTCGGTGACCCGAGTGCGCTGCTCGCTTTCACGCCCGCTCGCCCCTTGGCAGAGCTGACAGCGCTTGCGCTGCGGCTTTCGCTGCAATGGGGCCCGGTCTGTCTGCTCCTCACGCAGCTGCACTCACTGGCCACGGGGGATCTTCTGCTGCTGCCGGCACACCACGACGCCGCCAGCCCTTTGCTCGGGGTGGTCGAAGACCGCCCCTGGGCACGATTTCGCCACCACGACTCTCAACTGGAACTACTCGCCATGCACAACGATGCCCCCCTCGAAACCACCCACGATCTGACCAGTCTTGATCAGCTCCCGGTCCAGGTCAGCTTCGAAGTGGGACGTCAGTCTCTCGACCTGCACACTCTCGCCGCCCTACAACCGGGGTCGTTGATCGACCTGACCACCCCGCTCGAAGGCGAGGTGCGGATTCTGGTCAACCAGCGCTGCCTGGGCGTGGGTGAGCTGGTGAGTATTCAGGACCGCCTCGGCGTGCGCGTCACCCGCCTATTGCAGGACCTGCCCGCATGATTCAACTGCCTGACGAACTCAGCCTAATCTTCGGGCTGGCGCTGCTGGCGCTGCTGCCGTTCATTGCGGTCATGGCCACCTCATTCATCAAGATGACCGTGGTGTTTTCGCTGCTGCGCAACGCCTTAGGCGTGCAGCAAATTCCGCCGAACATGGCGATGTATGGGCTGGCGATTATCTTGAGCCTGTACGTGATGGCGCCCGTCGGCTTCGCCACCCGCGACTACCTACGCACCCATGACGTCAGCCTGAGCAAGACCGAGTCGGTGGAACAGTTTCTCGACGAGGGCATGGAGCCGTATCGGGCCTTTTTGAAGAAACAGATCCACGCCCGCGAACACGCGTTTTTCGTCGACAGCACCCGACAGGTCTGGCCGAGCGAGTACGCGGACCGGCTCGATCCCGACAGCCTGCTGATCCTGCTGCCGGCCTTCACGGTCAGTGAGCTGACCCGCGCCTTCGAAATCGGCTTTCTGATCTACCTACCCTTCATCGCTATCGACCTGATCATCTCCAATATCCTGCTGGCGATGGGGATGATGATGGTCTCGCCGATGACCATTTCCCTGCCGTTCAAACTGCTGCTGTTCGTCCTGCTCGACGGCTGGGCGCGGCTGACCCACGGCCTTGTCATCAGTTACGGAGGTTGAGGGTGAACAACGCCGAGATCCTCCACTTCACTAGCCAGAGCCTGTGGCTGGTGCTGATCCTGTCCATGCCCACCGTGCTCATGGCCGCCGCCGTCGGCACCCTGGTGTCGCTGGTGCAGGCGCTGACCCAGATCCAGGAACAGACCCTGGGTTTCGTCGCCAAGCTGATTGCCGTGGTCATCACCCTGTTCGCCACGGCGGGCTGGATGGGTAACGAACTCTACGCCTTTGCAGAACTGACCCTGCTCAAGATCCCCCTCGTGCGATGAGCATTCAGGACCTGCAACAGCTCATGCTGGAGTACACCCTGCTGCTGCCCAGAATCATCAGCTGTTTTGTGGTGATGCCGATCCTGAGCAAACAAATGCTCGGTGGCGGCCTGGTTCGTAACGGCGTGGCCTGCTCGCTGGCGCTGTTTGCCTACCCGACAGTCGCCGGCACGCTGTCCATGACGCTCGACGGCATAGACCTGGCCATGCTGATCGGCAAAGAGGTGTTGCTCGGCCTGTTGATCGGTTTTGTCGCAACGATCCCGTTCTGGGCCATCGAGGCGACCGGTTTCATCATTGACAACCAACGCGGCGCATCCATTGCCTCCACGCTCAACCCGACACTGGGCAGCCAGACCAGCCCCACCGGCCTGTTGCTGACGCAAACCCTGATCACCCTATTTTTCTCCGGGGGAGCGTTTCTGACGCTGATCGGTGCGTTATTCCAGAGCTACGTCAGTTGGCCGGTCGCAGCCTTCTTTCCCTACATCGGCAGCCAGTGGGTGGACTTTTTCTACGGTCAGTTCGGGCAACTGCTGCGCCTGTGCCTGCTGCTGGCGGCGCCCCTGTTGATCGCCATGTTCCTGGCCGAATTCGGCCTGGCCCTGATCAGCCGCTTCGCCCCGTCCCTGAACGTGTTCATCCTCGCGATGCCAATCAAGAGCATCGTCGCCAGCCTGCTGTTGGTGATTTACCTGAACGTGTTGATGGAATATGCCTATGACAGCCTGCTGATTGCACTCGACCCGCTGAGACAGCTGCGCCCAGTACTGGAAACGCCATGAGCGCCGAAAAAACCGAACAACCCACGCCGAAGAAACTTCGCGATGCGCGCACCAAGGGCCAGGTGGTCAAAAGCAAGGAAGTGGTGTCCACCGCACTGATCCTGTCGCTGATCGCCACGCTCATCAGTTTTTCCGAATACTACATGGAGCACCTGGGGCAACTGATGCGGATGCCCGAGACGTACCTGAACCTGCCTTTCGGGCTGGCCTTGCAATTGATGGTGGAAAACTTGTTCCAGGAGATGGTCTACCTCTGCCTGCCGCTGTTGGCCGTCGCGGCACTGGTGGTCATCGCCGCGCACCTGGCCCAGTACGGTTTCCTGCTCAGCGGCGAGTCGATCAAGCCCGACCTGAAAAAGATCAACCCGGTGGAAGGCGCCAAGAAAATTTTCTCGATCCGCAGCCTGGTGGACTTTCTCAAGTCGATCATTAAAGTGGCTCTGTTGTCGTTGCTGGTGTGGGCAACCTTGGCCGGCAACCTCGATTCCCTGATCAGGTTACCCGGCTGCGGCATGGGCTGCATCGCGCCGGTAATCGGCCTATTGCTTGAGCAGTTACTGCTGGTGTGCGGCGTAGGGTTCGTGCTGATCTCGGCGCTCGACTATGCCTTCGAGCGTTACCAGCACAACAAGCAATTGCGCATGAGCAAGGACGAGATCAAACGCGAGTACAAAGAGATGGAAGGCAGCCCGGAGATCAAAAGCAAACGGCGTCAGTTTCACCAGGAACTGCAGTCGAGCAACCTGCGCGCCGACGTCAAACGCTCCTCGGTGATTGTCGCCAATCCCACTCACATCGCCATTGGTATTCGTTACGTGAAGGGTGAGACGCCGCTGCCGGTCGTCACGTTGAAACACACAGAGGCACTCGCCCTGCAAGTGCGGCGCATCGCCGAGGAAGAGAATATTCCCGTGTTGCAACGCGTGCCGCTGGCGCGAGCACTGTACCAGGACAGCCACGTCGACCAGTACATTCCCGCCGATCTGATTCAGACCACCGCCGAAGTCCTGCGCTGGCTCGACAGCCAACAACAGACGCCGCCCTCTGCCTTGTGAACACCTTCGACTTCCTCGGATTTTTTACGCCTTCGGGCAACGTTATGCCGATCCTGCGGTCATCGCTGGCAAGCTTGTTCCCGTTGCTCGTCTGGTAGCCGCGATAACTGTCCAGCAGGCGCGAAGGCACTTTCTGTGCACCGCTGGTCGAATAGTCGAGGAGCATGGGCTTGTCAGGTGGCCCGCCGGTTTACCCCCCCCATCCGGACTGACTGGTCGGCTGCACTGCTCGCTTCTTCGAAACCAAAGCATCCAGTTTTTTTAGTAGTCATTTTCCATCCGAAGTTGATTCAACTCATCCCGAGTACAAGACTCATCATCGGGTGATAGATGTGGGTAAGGTAAGATCGGCCTCGGTATTTTTCTCGGGAATCCAGTTCGTTGCGGCCATTTGGCGGTAGGAAAAGCGGCTCTTCGCGCATCCGTTTCAAGGCGGCCATCCTGAATTCAGCGGTAAGCAATGGACGCCCCCGCTCGTAATCGTATCGCTGTGCCAAAGTGAGTGCTATCGCCTTCCACTTGTGAAAAGGGGTAATCCGCGATGGAAATCAAAACCGCTGGTATCGACTTAGCGAAAAAATTGTTCCAGATTCATGGCATGGATGAGCGAGGCATGCCCTTATTGCGCAAGCAGCTAAAGCATGAACAGATTGTGGTATTTTTTACCAACTTACCGCCCTGCCTGATCGGCATGGAAGTTTGTAGTAGTTCTCACTACTGGCCCCGTAAGTTTGAAGCGCTGAACCATACCGTGCGACTCATGGCCCCACAATTCGTCAAGCCCTATGCCAAGAGCAACAAGAATGATGCAGCAGATGCCGTGGCCATCTGCGATGACTGTAACTCGTCCAACGATGCGCGTTGTGCCGATCAATAATGTTAAACAGTAATCTGTATTGACCTTGTATCGAGCGCGTCAGGGATTCTTGAAGCCAACGTTACTAGGCATGAGCAAACGCGGCGACGCGTATCTGCGAACCTTGATGATTCATGGCTCCCGCTCAGTGATCTATCGCGCCAGTCAGAAAAACGCCCCCGATAGCTGGCTGGCCAAGCTAATCAAACGGCGCAATATCAATGTGGCGGCCGTGGCTTTAGCCAACAAGACGGCCAGGATCGTCTGGGCTTTACGGACCCACAAAAGCGAGTACCAACCTGATTACGGCATTCATTGACGACTGCGTAGACGAGTCGCCAATTTCATCGACGTAGATCACACCACCGATTGCACCGGCAATTACTTAGTGATGGCAAGACAGGTAAGACCATGGTCAGCACAACCTCGGTGGACAAGGCACTTAGAGTGCGTATAAGCGATTGAAGCACTGACCAGCAGAACCCATCGCGGACAGCGAGCATCTCTCGTGGTGAAAGCCCGGATGTGCGGGTGCAATCTTTACCTGCAAACCGTTACTGAACGAAAGCTTGGCTAATAGAGGGCGTCCATGTACGTCTGCCTAAGTCAACTTGCTTAAGTCAGGCAGCCCCCACCGCAATATTGCCTTCGATCACTACAACGAGGAGCATCCGAATAGTGCGCTGAAATACCCTTCACCACGGAATTTTGGCGCTTGTAAAGGCATCAATTTAACGGGAATTGGTGTCCGATTTGGCAGGGCCAATCCAGCTACGATTTCAGACCTTTGCTTTTACTCTCGGGTTGATGCTCTATAAACAACGCATAGGGAACAGCTTTTTCAGATCGGTAGAAGTGCAACGCTATGCACTGTGAGTGCTCGGCAGTGGGGCTATGCCGATACGCATTATTACGACCCGGTGGGCCGTGAGTATCAGGTCATGACGGCGCTCGGCTACTGGCGACGTACGCGCT